>CAIUXU010000469.1 GCA_903903205.1 uncultured Syntrophobacterales bacterium | reverse complement strand
CAGGCTTCATATTGCTGGGACTGGTGGACAATCCATTTGACTGGTTCGCAATGTTGCCGGTGGCCATAACGGCGGCAGGCCAGACCGGTTGCTTCGTCACACCGATGATATTGGCCGTTGACCTGACACCTCCGGATATGCTGGGCTCCCTGTTGGGGGCATTCAATGTGGTCGGCGGTGCAGGCCAAGTCTTCTTCATTCAAATTGGCGGTATATTGTTCGATACGATGGGACCTGCGTCGCCTTTTTTATTCATAGGCCTGGCAAATCTTGTCGTCATGGCCTACGCGATCGCTGTTATGAACCCTCCGACAGATCGGTTAACAAGCGAGAAAATCGTTTGAACAAGATAAAAATAAGCGCCTTCATTCCCAAAGACATGAATCACAATAGAAATTCCAGACTGGAAACATGGAAGCCAGGCGTTTCCCGAAGTGCGCTCTTGCGTATTGCCGCTTTAACCTGGATAGGAGTATCCATTTTCCTTAATGGTTTATCTTATACATGGCTGAGAACTGAACCGCCGCTTACCGTGCTCTTGGTGGTCGTCGTTGGATTTATCTCCGCTCTCCTTATTCACCATTTTGGATTTCTTCACATCGCGGATAAGAATATGGCGCGCATCCTTCCAATGGAAGGCCAGAGATGTGCTTTTGCATTCATGTCCTGGAAAAACTATATTTTGGTATTTGTTATGATCTTTATGGGAACCCTGCTTCGTCACTCGCCAATACCAAAATTGTATCTAGCGGTTCTCTATATTGCCATAGGTACTGCATTGTTATTATCAAGCGTGCGTTACTTGCGCTATGCTCGATCGCTCCGATAGAATGGGGAAATCTTTTGTTTAGTTACATTGCCCTATATCGTTGCTGGTAACCTCTGCCGGCGTCCCGGCAGAGGTTAATATCGGGGTTGTCGTTTCCGGTCAATAAATACCCTCTTCGCGGATTCCATGGCGCTCTTCCCTAAAACGAGAAGCTTGCCGATATTCCACCGCTGAAGTACGCGCTGTCACGGTCGGTCGGTGCGCCCCCCTTCAGGCCCTGCCCCTTCATTTCATCCTTCGCAGCTCCGGTTAAAGGGAATATGTAAGAGAGCGTCGGCGTCAGGGTGATGTTGCCCGTGGCCTTGATCGGGATGCTCGCCGTGATCGTCCCGTCATGGAAATTGCTGAACTTGTCATTGGTCGCCACGGCATTTGCATCGAACTTCGGGTACCCTCCATAACCGGCGCCCACATTGAACAGCGTCGCATCCGCGTAGGTGCTCAGCAGGTAACTGGCCGTCGCACCGAGTTTCAGGGAAACCACCGGGCTTAATTCAAAGGCATGAGAAACACCCAGGAGAAAATACCACTGTTTGTAGCGGTCGATCTCCTTGTACGCTGTCAACGTCGGCGTAAGCAGGGTATTGAGAGAGACCGTTGCAAAGAGCTCTTGGGAATCGGCCCGCTTCAAGGCATCCTTGTTCAAAGAGCCAAGGGCATAGTAAATATAGCCGCCGCCGATATTAAAGAGACCCAGCGTCTTGGTGTACGAAAGCGTAAGATCCGTCTCGTTCCATGTGTTGGAATAAGTGGAGTCTCCTGCCGAGTAAGGTTTCGAATCCATATTCCCCCAGAGATTGACGGAAAACCCCTTGTAGCCGATCGTCATCGAGGGTTGAATGACAACGCTGTTGCGGCTCACTTCGTAGCCTCTCCAGACATACTGGTTGAGGACGGCGGTTGTAAAGTCGCCGGTTGGTTTTTCTTCTTCGGCCCAAAGCTGTGCCCCTGGGGCCGTAAGTAACGTGAACATAAGCAACCCTAGCACTAACAACTTTCTGAAACCTGAATTCTTGTTCATTGTCTTTCCTCCTTGCTCTGCCGTTAGTCATTCTGTTTGTTTGATAAAAAACCATTCTTGCCGTACACAACTTGATCCCGGTTGGCCCCCTACAGAGCAAGGGGAGTGCCAACTGCGCAAATTATATGTATCTGTAAGGATCTATTTGGATAATTACCTTGGTTCTGAACGGCCGGTGGAGGAAATGATTGATACAAATTTGTATTGTTGCAGAATAACGTGACCAAAATGTGGTTAAATCCGGGCGGACGGAAAGTGGAAATCAACCGAAGTAATTGTGAGGGTGAGCCGCAATTTGACATTGCCAAGTTCATCGCTACATTACCCATCACGAGCGAATAGCAAATTTGGGGAGAATGGTATGAAGAAAATTATTGTCTATATCGTGGCGCTCTTTTTTGTGATTGCATCCGGAACGGGGCAGGCCGCGCAACGGGAGGTCAAAAAAATGGATCAGATCAATGCAAAAACCAGGATCGCCACCCTTGCCGGCGGCTGTTTCTGGTGTGTGGAATCCGATTTTGAAAAGGCGACCGGTGTTCTCAAAGTCATCTCCGGCTATACGGGCGGCCCGGGAGAGAACCCGAACTATGAGGATTACGGAAAGAAGGGGCATGTTGAGGCGGTGCAGGTCTTCTACGATCCATCGAAAATCACTTATGAAGCGCTTCTCGACCTTTTCTGGAGGCACATCGACCCGACAGACGCCGGCGGGCAATTCGGGGATCGGGGGCCCTATTACCGGAGCGTAATCTTCTATCACGACGAGGAGCAGAAGCGGATCGCGGAGAAATCCCGGGAGGCTCTCAGAAAATCGGGGCGTTTCGACAAGCCGGTCATGACGGAGATTCTAAAATTCACCAGATTCTACGACGCGGAGGGGTACCACCAGGATTATTACAAGAAGAATCCGCTTCGGTACAAGTCCTACCGGTATGGTTCGGGGCGCGACCAGTTCCTGGAAAAGATTTGGAAAAAGGATCAAAGTGCCATCCCGCCGGCCCCGGCAAAGGCCTATAAAAAGCCCGACAAAACGTCCCTGGAGAAGAAACTGACGCCTCTCCAGTACGAGGTCACACAGAAGGAAGGCACCGAGCCGGCCTTCCGAAACGAATACTGGGACAGCAAAAAAGAGGGCATCTACGTGGACATCGCCTCGGGCGAACCGCTCTTCAGTTCACTGGACAAATACGATTCCGGCACGGGCTGGCCCAGTTTCACCCGGCCGCTAGATCCGGGACTGGTTGTCGAAAAGAATGATAACAGCCTCTTCACACAGCGGACGGAGGTAAAAAGCCGCTACGCCGGCTCCCATCTCGGACATGTGTTCCCGGATGGTCCCGCGCCGACCGGTCTTCGCTACTGCATGAACTCCGCGGCGCTTCGCTTCGTCCCCAAAGAGGAGCTTGAAAAGGAAGGTTACGGACAATATGTAAATCTCTTCGAAAAAAAGAAGTAACCCGGATACGAAGACCTTATTTCTCTTCTACATTTATCGGCGTTTCTCTACGCGTTGCTGTAAGATGTCGTAGTGCGAGAATTGGATGTGAATAGATCATTTTTGGTCCAGAAAATTTCATCACATCTCTGATTTTAGATTTCATATCCGGCTTATAACAATGGATCCGGCATTGACCACACACGGGCTTCTCTTCTCCAAATGTGCATTTGAGAGTTCTCTGACGGGCATAGGAATATAGTTCATGGCAGCTTTCGCAGAGCTTATCACTGCCATGATGGTGTCGACAGTATATCTCAATCATGATGCCGACTGTCTTGATTTCCTGTTCTATTGGCTTCATCATGGTTCCTGGTTTAATGATGCGGCGATTTTTCGACCGCATCGACTTGTCGGAGCGTTGCCGCGGCGCCATGGGTGGCGCCGTAGTGGTCCCGAACTCTTCTGGCCTGCATGATGAGCGCCGCTACAGCCGTAAAGGTCACGACCGTTCCCAGGACGATCGCGAGCCGCAACCAGGGTTCGCCCTGCGCCTGCCGGTCTCGAACCAGCACGATCAATGTCCGTAACCATTCGGCAGCTCCGAACAGCAGAAAAAGTTGCACGACACGCACCGCCCAGATGCGGCGGACGAAGAGGGTCAAGGGAACGATGAGGCAGAGCAGCACCAGAATTATCGGGCCGGACCGCAGAAAATGGGCGGCCAGGATTAGAACGGAAAACAGCATCGGGGTAAGGCAGATGAGCAGCATCGGAATTCTTTTATTCAGTCCTTATTTCTGGATCACCGCCATGGCTTCGTTAAGTATCTTTGATCCGGATGCCTACCCTCAGAACAAGTCTGATAAGGCATTATTTTTGATGGGTTGAAATATAGGGGGGCTGTTATGGATTGTCAAGGGATATTATGAGGACAAGCGCCCGAACCCTGCCTCTGTTTGCAATAATTTTTCTGTTGTCAAGAAAAGCTCTTGACAGGCATGCGTTGGCGCTATAGCCTGCACCCCCATGTGGACAGTTGTCTGATGATTTCCGGGTGGACTTGAGCGGTGCTTCCAGTCTGCGCGGCGACATGGGTTAGAGAAAGAGAGGAACATCATGAAAATCTACATTATCGATCAATTTATTTCGTCCGGTGTTGAGTATGCGACCCAACATGCAGATGTGGTGCGCTGGGACGACCCTCGCGTGAAAAACTGGCACGAAGACGCCGATGGCCTTATGGTGCGCGCAACACCGCTTACGGCGGATGATTTCGCCAAGGCAAAAAAATTGAGGGCCGTTGCGAAACAGGGTGTCGGCGTCAATATTATCGATCTGGTCGCGGCCAAGGCGCACGGTGTCATTGTGTGCAATACCCCCGGCGTGAACAGCGAGGCGGTTGCCGAAATGGGGCTGGCCCTTGCCCTCGCCGTCATGAGGCGCGTGGCGGAATTCGATCGTCGTATCCGCTCCGGGGAGGTTGTGAAAAGAACACAGTCCCTCGGGATCGAACTTTGGGGAAAGACCGTCGGCGTACTCGGAATGGGCAATATCGGCGGCAAGATTGCGCGAAAATATCACTTCGCATTCAACACGAAGATCCTTGCCTATGATCCGTATGCACCTGTAGGCTGTTGGCCGGATATCCCGCATGAGCGCGTTTCTTCCCTGGATGAGCTCCTGCCGCGGGTTGATTTATTGACCATTCACACGCCTTTGACGCCGGAAACAAGGCATCTGATCGGGCGCCGTGAACTTTCCCTCATGAAAGAGACCGCTGTCCTGGTGAACGTGTCGCGTGGTGAGACCGTCGATGAGGCAGCGCTTTATGACGCGCTGAAATCTGGCCACCTTTTTGGGGCAGGTCTCGACG
The DNA here is from genome assembly GCA_903903205.1 of uncultured Syntrophobacterales bacterium. Classification (GTDB taxonomy): domain Bacteria; phylum Desulfobacterota; class Syntrophia; order Syntrophales; family UBA5619; genus UBA5619. The sequence continues at coordinate 4,462 of CAIUXU010000469.1, read as the reverse complement.
TATTCAAACAGGAACCACCGACGACGGATAACCCGCTGGTCGGATTGCCGAATGTTGTCTCGACCCCTCATGCTGCTGGCGGAACCCGTGAGACCCAGGAGAAGAGTTCGCTGGTCACTGCTCAGCAACTGGTCCATGTTCTCAACGGTGGTCAGCCTCTTAGTCGCGTCGCGTGAGGTTCTCGAGAGACCGGCAGCGTGCTTGAAACCCCGTCGTGAATCGCATCTTCCTAAAGCGATCGGAAACCCTGAGCGGATCAGGGCTTCTGCTTTCGCAGGAATAACTGTTAACGAGTTGTGTCGAGGGTGACAAGAAAGGAGTGGAATCATGAATATTTATAACGATATCACGAAAACGGTCGGCCATACCCCGCTTGTTCGCCTGAAGAGGATGACCGCAGAGAGTCAGGCTGAGGTGGTCGTCAAGGTGGAGTCCTTCAACCCGCTCTCCAGCGTAAAGGACCGGATCGGCGTTGCGATGATCGACGACGCCGAGAGAAAAGGTCTTTTGAAGGAGGGATCGGTAATCATTGAACCGACCAGCGGGAACACGGGGATTGCTCTCGCTTTTGTCGCGGCGGCGCGGGGTTATCGCCTGATTCTGACCATGCCGGATACGATGAGCATGGAGAGACGTCAGCTCCTGACGATCTTCGGCGCGGAGCTGGTTCTGACGCCCGGCGCCGAGGGGATGAAAGGCGCCATCCGGAAGGCGGAGGAGCTGGTTGCGACAACCCCTGGAGCGGTGATGCCCCAGCAGTTCAACAATCCGGCGAACCCTGAGATTCACAGGAAGACAACGGCCGAGGAGATCTGGGCCGATACGGAGGGGAAGGCCGATTTCATTGTTGCCGGCATCGGAACCGGCGGCACACTGACCGGCATTGCGGAGGTTCTAAAGGGCAGAAAACCGGCTTTCAGGGCCGTCGCAGTCGAACCGGAGGCGTCGCCTGTGCTTTCTGGCGGCCAGCCCGGACCGCACAAAATCCAGGGAATCGGCGCGGGATTTGTTCCCGGCGTCCTCAACCGGGGGATTATCGACGAGGTGATCAAGGTCTCCAATGACGACGCGGGGATCACCGCCCGGCGTCTTGCCCGCGAGGAGGGGATACTGGCCGGCATCTCCGGCGGCGCCGCTCTCTGGGCGGGACTGGAAGTTGCCAAAAGACCGGAAAACAAAGGAAAACTGGTTGTGGTCGTTCTCCCCGATACAGGGGAGCGTTACCTCTCAACCTGGCTGTTCAAGGAATCATGACGGGGGCATTTTTATTGTGAAAGCGAAATCTTCAGAAACGACACCGGATGGCGATAACCGCTCCCTGGGGATCGTCGAGACGCAGTATTACACCTTTGCCGAACCGCCCGGGATTCACGCGCTCGAGAGCGGCGAGAGGCTGGGGCCGGTGACGCTCGCCTATGAAACCTATGGAACGCTGGACCCGGAAAAGTCCAATGCGATCCTCGTACTGCATGCCCTTTCCGGGGACGCCCACGCGGCAGGATTCCACCCGGATGAAGAGGCCCCCGGTTGGTGGGACGCAATGATCGGGCCGGGTAAGCCTTTCGATACGGACCGTTATTTCGTGATCTGCTCCAACGTGATCGGAGGATGCAAGGGAAGCACGGGCCCCTCCTCCGTGAATCCGCAGACCGGAAAACCCTACGGGACGGAATTCCCGTTCGTCACGATTGCCGATATGGTCCACGTCCAACGGCACCTGATCGATTTCCTCGGGATTGACCAGCTCCTCTGTGTGGCAGGCGGCTCGATGGGAGGGATGCAGACCCTTCAGTGGGTGGCCTCCTATCCCGATCGGGTCCGGTCCGCGATTCCGATCGCCACGGCGCTGAAGCATTCGCCGCAGCAGATCGCCTTCAACGAGGTAATCCGACAGTCGATCATGGCCGATCCGGCCTGGCTGGAGGGGCATTATTACGAAACCGGTCAACCGGAGAAGGGACTTGCGGTAGCCCGGATGATCGGCCACATCACCTTCATGAGTGACCAGTCGATGGAGGAGAAGTTTTCCCGGAAACTGAAAAAAGGCCATCTCAATTTCAATTTCGATGCAGACTTTGAGGTGGAAGGGTATCTCCGGTACCGGGGCGCCAATTTTGTCAAGCGCTTTGACGCAAACTCCTACCTTTACATTACCAAAGCGATGGACTATTTCGATCTTTCCGGGGCGAAATTGATTAAAAGCAAGGCGGTTGACACCCGCTTTCTGGTCATCTCCTTCAAGTCGGACTGGCTCTATCCTTCGTATCAGTCCCAAGAGATCGTCCGGCATTTGAAGCTCAAGCATGTCGATGCGACCTACTGCGAGCTCAAATCAACCTACGGCCACGACGCCTTTCTCGTGGAACTGGAGGGGCAGACGACCCTGATCCACCATTTTCTGGAGAAGACCTATCTCGGTCAGAGGAATGGAAATGGAAATCATCAATAACGGCGTCCGTCCGGATCATCAGGTTATTTTCGACATGATTGAACCGGGTTCCCGTGTTCTGGATCTCGGTTGCGGAACGGGGGACCTGCTTCAGCTCGTGGCGCAGGACAAGAATGCACGCGTCCAGGGGATCGAGCTGGATGAGCATGCGATCTACGAATGTGTCCGAAAAGGGCTTTCCGTCTGTCAGAGCGATATCGAAAGCGGTCTTGCGGAATATCCGGACGGCTCGTTCGATTATGTGATCCTGAACCAGAGCCTCCAGGAGATCCGGAAGGTCTTTTTTCTGCTCCGGGAGGCCCTCCGGGTGGGGAACAGGGTGATCGTCGGGTTTCCCAATTTCGCCTATATCAATGCCCGCTTCTGTCTCGGTTTGGGAGGGAAGGCGCCCATGACGCCCTCTCTGCCCTTCCACTGGTATGACACCCCGAACGTGCGGTTTCTGAGCATCAGCGATTTCCAGAGTTTCTGCACGGAGAAGGGATTTGCGGTTCGGAAGGTCTGCTTTCTCAATGGCGGAAAAATAATCACCTTCTGGCCAAACCTCCGGGCGCTGGGTGCGGTTTTTCTGCTTTCATGGAAGGAAAAAGAGTGATGCAGCCGATCTATATGGATTATGCGGCGACGACGCCGACCGATCAACGGGTGGTTGCGGCGATGCTGCCCTTTTTCGGTGATGTTTTCGGGAACCCATCGAGTCTCCATGGTTTCGGCCAGGATGCCCGTGCGGTCGTCGAAGAGGCGCGGGCCAGGATCGCCTCATTTATCGGCGCGAAGCCGGCGGAGATCGTTTTTACGAGCGGTGGCACCGAGAGCGACAACTTCGCAATCAAGGGGGTGGCTTGGGCGAACCGCAACAGGGGCGACCACATCATCACATCCGCGATCGAGCACCACGCCGTGCTGGAGAGCTGCCGCTTTCTCGAGAAGGAGGGGTTCAAAGTCACCTGCCTTCCCGTGGACAGCGAGGGACTGGTTGATCCGACGGAGGTAGCGAAGGCGATCACGGACCGGACGGTCCTCATTTCCATCATGCATGCGAACAACGAGATCGGGACGATCGAGCCCATTTCCGAAATCGGCCGGATCGCGAAGGAGAGAAAAGTCTATTTTCATACAGATGCCGTGCAGACTTTCGGTCACCTGCCGTTTAAGGTGGATGAACTGAACGTCGATCTGCTGAGCGCCTCGGCGCACAAGCTCTGCGGACCCAAGGGGGTGGGGTTTCTCTACATCCGGGAGGGGACGCGGATCATCCCGTTCATTCACGGCGGCGAGCAGGAGAACGGTCGTCGGGCCTCCACGCAGAATGTTCCCGGGATCGTCGGTTTCGGGAAGGCGGTGGAACTCGCAGCGACGACACTCGCCGAAGAGGTGGTGAGGCTGACCGCCTTCAGGGACCGTTTCATCAAGGGTATCTTCGAGCGGCTCGAAGGAATCCGCCTCAACGGACATCCCACGCGGCGGCTTCCCAACAACATCAACCTCGCTGTGGAATCGATCGAAGGGGAGGGGATGATTCTGAGCTTGGACATGCTGGGGATCGCCTGTTCAACCGGTTCGGCCTGTTCTGCATCCAGTCTCGAACCGTCCCACTGTCTCACCGCCATCGGCCTGCCGCGCGAGTTCTCCCACGGCTCACTCCGTTTCAGTCTGGGGAGGCACACGAAAGAGAGCGATATCGATGCGCTCCTGGAGGCGCTGCCGCAGGTCGTCGGGCGGCTGCGTGCCATGTCGCCGCTCTACGAGGGAAAGAAACCCGCATGAAGAAGGTGGCGGTTGCCATGAGCGGCGGCGTCGATTCCGCCGTGGCGGCCCTGCTTCTCCAGCAGAGCGGTCATGAGACGGTCGGCGTGACGATGTGCCTCGGAATAACCCCGGCGGAAGGGGGACCGGTAAAATGCTGCGGCGCCCGGGAGATCGAGGATGCGGGGATCGTCTGCCGGACGTTGGGTATCCGCCACTATGTTGTCGATTTTGCGGCGGATCTGGAGGAGAAAGTCATCCGGCCAT
>CAIUXU010000468.1 GCA_903903205.1 uncultured Syntrophobacterales bacterium | reverse complement strand
CGGTTTCGCCGCCACCCTTTTCTGCTACCTCGGCGTGAACCTGATCCTCTCCGGTCTCCATAGCTATGGCGGCTCCTAAGGAAAAAAGAAAGACTTGCCGTCGGGCGGTGGCAGATCAGGCCGCAACGACGCAAGCGATGTGCATGAACGTAAATCCACGTTGGTTAGAGGTTGAATGAGATGAGGTTGAAAAACGCTTTTATCACCGGTTTGTTCGCGATGATCCTTGCTGGCTTGATCGTTGCGATGGATGGATCAGCCGCGGAGCTGAATTCGCCTTTTTCGGCTTACGGTTCAGGCCCCGTCGAGGTTCGGATCTACTCGGATTATTTCTGCCCTCCCTGCCGGGCGACGGAACCGGCCGCGAATCCGATTCTGAAAGACCTGCTGAAGAAAAAGGCGATTCGGTTGATTCTGGTGGATACCCCCTTCCACCAACACACGGCTCTCTTCGCCAGATATTTTCTTTACGCCCTCAAAGCGAATAGTGACGTGGATCATGCTTTTCGAGTTCGGGACATCCTTTTTGAGGCCTCCACCGACAAGTCTATCACGACACCGGAACGGATCGAAGCGCTCTTCAAGGAGAAATGGATCCCCTTTGCGGTTTTTAACGAAAAGATTGTATTCGATGCTTACATCGGCCTGCTCAAGGAGGACAAGATCAATGCGACACCGACTTGCGTCATTATCAAGAACGGGCAAAAGAAAACATTCGTCGGGGAGGTGGACATCGTCAACGCCCTAAAATCTCTGCAATGAATCGGTATCTTCCGGAAGTGATCCCAGCAAGCGAAAAGGATTGTCCATGACGCGCGATAAAGTCCCGAAAATCATCAACGTGGTTTTACCCGCCATCGGCATTGGCTCGATGATCGCCTACGGGGTCTGCGACACATCTTGTTCCTCGCTTTTGGGAACATTTTTAGGCGTGGATCTAAAAGCGATCGGTATCCTCTTTATGGCCGTCCTTTTGGTGTTGACCTTGCCGCCTGCCTCCCGTTACGCCGCATCCGTCAATAACTTGCGAACGATGATGCTTTCGGGCGCCCTGGGTGGAGAAGTTCTTCTCGTCCGGTTTCAGATTGTCCAAGATATCTACTGCCCTTTCTGTCTGGCTTTCGGTTTGTGCGTTGTCGTGCTCTTTGCTGTCAATTTTAAGAAGATGAGCAAATATCTGGCCCTGGGCGCCTTTCTAGCGGGGATTGCCGCTTTTGCTCTATTCTTTATAGGGTCCGTCCTGCCGCTGTACAATTAGCGGCTCCTCTCTCCTCCGTGGAATCGGATTGTATCCGCATGGTCGAGACGCTCTGTGGAGTTAAGTTAAGGGATATTTTATGCGGAAATTCGGAAGAGACTTGATCTGTCTGGGATAGGAGAAGATATGAAATTGAAACACAAGGTACTGTTATCCGGGATTGCAGTTGCCATCATAGCGGCATTTGTCGTTCTTGCCATGCCGGGTTGGTTCGCTCAACGAGGTACTGAAAGGGTAAAAGAGGTTCGAGATGATAAGGCGCCGGATTTTACTCTGAAAGACATACAGGGCGAGAAATTCACGTTGAGCGGTCAACGGGGGAAACCGGTGCTGCTGGTTTTCGGCACGACCTGGTGTCCCTCCTGCCGCGAAGAAATTCCGCATCTGAAGGATATTTACGCCAGCTATGCCAAGAAGGGGTTGATCATGGTCAACATAGACATTCAGGAATCCCAGGATAAGGTTTCCCGCTATGCGGATAATAACGAACTTCCCTACCGGGTGTTGCTGGATGAAAATGGCGATGTGGCGAAAACCTACGGCATTCGCGGTGTGCCAAGCCTGATTCTCTTAGACAAAGATGGGATGATCGTAGGAGGGCAACGGCTTATCGATCAGACGCTGGCAAGGATGTTCGAAGGGAAGGAATTCTCTATGCGGACATCGTCGTTAAGCGGAGAAGCGATCTTATTAATTGACGACGAAGGACGCAAAGCGGTAATATAAAGATGATGCTAAGGAAAATGATTGAGAAAGGAATCAACCGAAGCGCGGAGGTCCTGCTGTCGGGCGGGTTGGACAGCACACTGGCCGTAAAGATGATGGTCGATCAGGGGGTCGAGCTTACGGCGATCCATTTTACAAGCCCATTCTGCAACTGCAGCCCGCGCAAGGCCGACTGCCAGCAATAGACCCGCAGGGTTGCTGAGGAATTCGGGGTGCCAATCCGGGTGATCGTCAAGAGCATGCATTATATGCGGATCGTCGAGAAGGCCCCCCACGGGTACGGCCGAGGGATGAATCCCTGCATTCATAGGTTTGTGGTACATGGACAGAAAAGAGATTATAGGCTGGCTCCGTGAGGAGCGGGAAGAGAAGCTCTGCGGGCTGTGGTATGAGGCCGATGAGCTCCGGCGCCGACATGTGGGAGAAGAGGTTCACCTGAGGGGATTGGTCGAGATATCGAACCACTGCAACCGGGAGTGTCACTATTGCGGCCTGCGGGTGGGGAACCGGAACATCAGGCGCTACCGGATGACGGCCGAAGAGATCATGGGCTGTGTGAACGAGGCTGTCGAATACGGATACGGCACCGTCGTCATGCAGTCGGGCGAGGACCAGGGCATCTCGAAGGAATGGATGGAGGGGATCGTCCGGCAAATCCGCCGGGAGACGCCTCTGGCCGTGACGCTCAGCCTCGGCGAGAGAAGCGAAGCCGATCTCGATGCCTGGCGTCAGGCCGGAGCGAACCGCTACCTCCTGCGCTTTGAAACCTCGAACCGGGCGTTGTACGAGCAGATCCACCCCACACTAAACGGCCGGCGTTCCGACCGTTTGGAGATCTTGAGGATGCTCACAAGGATGGGTTACGAGGTTGGCAGCGGTGTTATGATCGGCATCCCCGGACAAACCTGGGAGGATCTGGCAGCCGATATTGAGCTTTTCCGTGATCTTGATCTGGACATGATCGGCGTGGGGCCTTTCATCCCCCACCCGGGGACGCCTCTGGGAAGGGACGTTGAAAAACTTCTCGCGCCGGTTTCGGAGCAGGTTCCGGCGACCGAGCTGATGACCTACAAGGTGATCGCCCTTGCCCGGATCCTCTGCCCCGAGGCGAATATTCCCAGCACAACCGCCCTGGCGACGCTGAATCTGGCGGAAGGACGGGAGCTGGGCCTTTCCCGAGGCGCCAACATCGTCATGCCAAACCTGACCCCTGTGGCCTACCGTGCAGATTACGAAATCTATCCCGCCAAGGCCTGCATCCGCGAGACGGCGGAAGATTGCCGGACCTGTCTCAACCGCAGGATTGCTTCCATCGGCAGACAGGTCGGGAAGGGCAAAGGCAGCCGCGTCAACAATTCTTCCTTGACAAAGCGCTTTTGATATATTAACCACTATTCTAATCGATATTGTATAGAATAATATTTCAGGGTGATTTTATGAAACTGTCAACAAAGGGTCGCTACGGTGTGCGGATGATGATCGATCTGGCCGCCCATTACGGAGAGGGTCCTGTTCTTTTAAGAGACATCGCAAAGCGGCAGGAGATCTCGGAGAAGTACCTTTCGAATCTGATCCATCCCCTCAAATCAACAGGGTTGCTGGAGGCGACGCGAGGGGTTCACGGCGGCTATGTCCTGGGAAAGGCGCCTTCGGAGATCACCATGAAGGAGATTGTGCAGGTGGTGGAGGGGCCGCTCTGCCTCGTGGATTGCGTCGAGAAACCGAGCCTTTGCAGCCGGGTACCCCATTGCGTCTCCCGTGATCTCTGGCTAGAAGCGGCGGAGGG
>CAIUXU010000467.1 GCA_903903205.1 uncultured Syntrophobacterales bacterium | reverse complement strand
GACCGGGCGGTCCGGGCCGCGATCGGCATGATCCGGGCGTTGCACATCTGGAACCGCCAGCGCGTCACCGAGGGAAAAAAACCGGTTGGGATGGGCATCGGCGTCAATACGGATACAATCGTCTCCGGGAACATCGGCTCTCCGAAACGGATGGACTACACGCTGATCGGCGACGGCGTGAACCTCGCCTCCCGCTTGGAGAGCCTCTGCAAACAGTACCATGCAAGCATCCTCATCAGCGAAAACACCGTCCGGCGGCTGAAAGGAACCTACCGCATCCGCGATGTGGACCGCGTGCAGGTCAAGGGAAAGACCGAGAGCGTCGGGGTCTGCGAAGTGCTCGACTATCACACCGAAGAGAGCTACCCCAACCTGATGGAGGTGGTGAACCAGTTCCGGGACGGCCTGGCCCTCTACCGGCAGAAGGAGTGGGACAAGGCCATTTCCAGATTCAACGAGGCCCTCCGCCTGAACCCGGATGAGAATCTCTGCGGGATGTATATCGATCGTTGCGCCCATTTCCGGGCTGAGCCTCCAGCCGACAACTGGGACGGCGGCTGGATCATGAAAACGAAATGACAAAAAAGGGGGGACAGCTCCCGATTGTTTAAGGAAAATCGTGCGCTGTCCCTGTGAATCGATGAATCAACAGGAGGAAATATGAGCGTACTCATTCATCTATCGATGTTCCCAACCGACAAGGGGACGAGCGTCAGCCCCTATGTCGCAAAATCGGTGCGAATCATCCGGGAGAGCGGTCTCCCCTACAAACTGGGCCCGATGAGCACGGCCATTGAAGGGGAGTGGGAGGAGGTCATGGGGGTGGTGGATCGCTGCTTCAAGGAGCTGCGGAAAGATTCCAGCAGAATCTACATGACGGTCCAGGCCGACTACCGCGAAGGAGCTGTGAACCGGATTGAGGGGAAGATCAAATCGGTGGAAGAAAAGCTTTGAGGGTCCTCGATATTTAAAACGCATAAATTACTGATATTCCTCTCGCTGGTTCAGGCTTGCAGCCTGAACCATGGGTTAACGTTTTGGATCTCCTCCGGGAGCTTCAAAAGTGAACAGCCTATTTTAGCGAATCTTCTCGATTTTACTTATATTTCCCGAATTGTGGACACAGTGGCTACGACCTCCTTTTTTGCCTGTTCCGACGTGTGCTGAGCACCAATACATCTCCTTCAATAATTTTCTCATAACCTAAATTCATGAAGGTTAAAAAATTTTAGTTATAACAGCATCTTAAATGAATCAATTTTCGTTTTCTGGCACTACATATGTTTTAGTGGTCATAGTATCTTTTTCACTACCGGTCCAGGCACGGAGACAATGCCTTCAAACAAAATCCACCAAATAGATGAAGACCGATCAACCATCGAGACGGTTTATCCCCTTTCTCCTGCGGGCTTGCCGCGATGGACTCTGTGTCACTAAGATCAAAACTGCAATTGGGACAAACTTCTTTTGTCGCACTCTGAAAGGCATGGCAAGAAGGACACTTTTTAAGGGCGAATTCTGGTGGAACGTTCTTCGCATTCTTTTTTAAAAAACCAAAATATGTCAGCCAATCCATATTCCCCTCCCAGATGGTCATAGGAAATCGAACCCTGTCCACTACCATGGATATCTTGAACTTACGGTTATGCTTGGCGCTCTCATTTTGAAATCTATATGTTTATAAAAATTCAATAGCTTAACGCGGTCAGGAAGGATGCATCAACCGGGTAAACCACAGTTGATCTCTTTTTCCCGGCCTTGTGGGAGGCACTCAAAAAAGCTGGCAGTCGGTTACCGTTCTTCTCTTGTATGCCAGATACGCAGCACATAGATCTTGGTTTCCCGAATTTCGTAGCGCATCTCGTAATGGTTCACAAGGATGCGGCGAACCTCACGCGGGTCGAACTCTTCTATTTTTTCTCCAATACGTGGATACTTCTTGAGACGGGCCGGTGCGGCCGTCAGTGATTGCACGATGCGGGCAGCGGCCTGTTTGTTCACCGGCGCCAAAAAATCGTAAAGCCGCGCCAGATCGGAAAGCGCCTTGCTTGTCCATGTCAGTTCCATCATTGCGGCAACGGCAGCGGGGTTTCGGTGCCAAGACTTTCCGCCCACTCTTGTACCGCTTGGTGGGCAATGACGCGGCCCGCATCGACATCGGCCATCGCTTCTATTGTCAGTCGCGTATGCTCCTCTTCATGGTCTATCCATGCGGACAATGCCTGCTTGATAATCCATGTCCGGGAGCGCTCGAGACGGGTGGCCAACTCGTCCACCTTCTCGGCCAATGGCAAGGGTATGTGTGCAGTCAGCACTTTGGTATTCATAAGCATCTCCTGTTTATTAATCGTGGTTAATCATAGCGATTAAAAATGATTAAGTCAAGACGTTTATGTTGATAGGTTTATGTTACAACCCCATAAACCGCGCGGCGATCCTCTTCATGATTTCGTTGGTTCCGGCGAAGATTCGGTGCAGCGCGGATGTCCCGCCAGGCACGGGCGATCGGATACTCCCCGCAATAGCCGTAGCAGCCGAAGAGCTGGGTTTGCCAAGTTTTTCTTTGCGCACAAAGAACTTCCTTCCCCGCGACGGAAGTATATTGGTTTTTTTGGGGGGGCTTGACCAGATTGAACCAGCTCCAAAAATGTCATTCCCAAGTGCTTCTATTGGGGAATATGCCTTTAATAACCTCGGAAACCATATCCGTTCCCGAAAACCATATCCCCGATAAGAGAATTCGGGGACGACATAACAAAAGCATTGGGGGATGACATAAACATCTGCCGGTTCAGGATTGCCGTGACCGCGAGATGGCCTCGCGCCAGGCGTCGAGGAGATGGCCGATGTCGTCGAAGATAAAGTCGGCGCCACCGGCCTCGGCCTCGGCACGGCTGGATGCCCCCGTGAGGACGCAGATCGTCGTGATTCCCGCCCGCTTTCCACCGACGATGTCGGTTGCAACGCGGTCGCCGACAGCGGCGGTTGTTTCGGGGCTGGCCCCCATCTGGGTCATCGCCAGCTCGTACATGATCGGCTCCGGCTTCCCGACCCCCGTCGGCCGGGTCTCGGAGGCAGCCGCCAGCATTGCGACCATCGCGCCGCTGCCTGGCAACAAACCCTCTTCCGACGGGATGTTGGGGTCGAGGTTTGTCGCGATGAAGCGGGCGCCGCCCCGGAGGAGTCGAGCGGCTCGTTTGATCTTTTCGTAGGTGAGGTCGCGGTCCACGCTGACGACGACAACCTCCACGTCAGTGTCGGCAAGGACAAAACCCGCCTCTTCCAGGGCCTGCTTGAGGGCGGCCATCCCGAAGACGTGCACTCGCGTTCCCGCCGGGTAGTCGCGGCGAAGGTAGCGGGCCGTCGCCTGGCCGGAGACCAGGATCTCGGAGGGAAACACCTCGGCGCCCATCCCCGCAAGTTGTTTCGACCGCTCGTCCGCTGTGCGGGTCGCGTTGTTGGTGACCAACATGAAAGGGGTTTCGCGTTCGCGCAAAAATGCAAAAAACTCCCGCAAACGGGGAACCGGTTCATTTCCACAGTAAAGCACCCCGTCCATGTCGAGGATCAGATGCTTGATGTTGTTCAGCGAATTCATTGTTGTTCTCCTGTTTTCCTTCCAGATCATGATGCGATTGTCGGGAGGAGGGGGGCGAGTTCTGGGAAGAGCGCCCGGTCTCCTTGCCAGTTGTAGATCAGCAGGTCGATGTTCAGCCGCTTCAGCTTTTCCCGGAGCGCCGCTTCCGGGGCGTGGGGAATGGCGAGGAACAGCAGCGGGTTGCCCGGCAGGCTGAGCCCGTTCAGCAGGAGCTGTGTTGCGCCGGCATGGATCGCGGCCTGGGAGATCTCCGTCAGAATCTGAAAGACCGCCCGAATCTTCCCCTCCCGGTTGATGGCCATCAGATCCCGGCAGCCGTCGTTTCCGGTCCGGAGGCCATCTCCTTTCAGCGCATCGGCCAGGTCCCGAACGATCAGGCCGTGGTCGCACTCGGCGCCGGTTAACCTCTCCTGCTCTCGATAGCGGGCGCCGATCAGCTCTTCACGCAGCCGAAGCTCGCCGAAAGTCAGCTCCGCCTGCGAAGAACGGGCGGCCGCCGTCTCCTTGATACTGGCGACCGTCCGGACAAACTCGGCAATCTGCCTTGCAAAACGAGGGGATTGGAGAATCCCGATGATGGCGACCGGCGTCTCCTCTCCCCCGTCATCCATCACCTCCCAAGCGCCCCGGTAGTGGGTTTCGAAGAGCAATTTCCCGATCCCTTTTCTCCCGCCGCCCAACTTTCCCCGATGGACGACGAAGAGACGGCCGGCACGGTCCTGGGCGAAGGCGCCGCCAATTCTCCGGTCGATGCCGCAGAAGGGGAAATTGATCTCGCAGGTAATCGCGATGGCGGCTCCCGTCTCCGGCCGGCCAATCCCGAAGCCGTTCCAGTAGCGGCTTCCGGCGATCTTCCGGGTGAAGAACCAGATGCCAAGGCTCTCCGACCAGGCGACCTTCACCTTTTCGCTCGCCCCCGGATGGCCAAGTTTCACAGGTAGCCTTTCGGTTACAACCGGCTTGAAACTCCTCACAAATTGTCGCCGGCAGCGTGTTATCGCCGCCTCGTCGGTAACGACTTTCAGCATGATTTTCCCTTAACCGCTCAATCCAGACGTTTCCGGAAACGCCCCACCGCCCCGGTGAAGACCGTGACGCCGAGAACAGCCAGCGCTGCATACTGGGGCCAGAGGATGTGCAACCCCACCCCCTTGAGAAAGATGCCGCGGATGATGACCAGGAAATAGCGCAAAGGGTTCAG
>CAIUXU010000466.1 GCA_903903205.1 uncultured Syntrophobacterales bacterium | reverse complement strand
CATGCAGCGTACCGTTTATGAAACCAGGAGTCGTTCTCTTCTCGATTGTGATCTCGAAGCTCGCCGGCCCTACCGGCATATCCTGCTTACCGGTGCGACGGGCTATCTCGGCAGCTACCTTTTGCGTGAACTCCTTGCCGACAGTAAGGTCGAGGTGACGGCGTTGGTGCGGGGTTCTGATGACCGATCCGCGCAAGCCAGGCTTGGTCAGGTGCTGGTCGACTATTTCGGGGCCGAGGCGGGTACTGCTTTGCGTGACAACCAACGGCTGAAGGTGCTTGCGGGCGACTTGCGACATGCGGAACTGCTTCTCTCTTTGCATGAACACAGCCAACTCGCGGAAACCGTGGATGCCATCTACCACTGCGCTGCCAATGTGAATCATATCGGTCACTATCGAGATTTCTACGCCGACAATGTGGGTGCGACTCGCCACCTGCTGTCTTTGGCGTCGCGGCGGAAACCGGTGCCCGCCGACTTCCACTTCGTCTCCACGCTTTCGGTGGCAGGCAACGCATCGCCGGGCGAGTTCAAGCTGTTCACAGAGTATGATTTCGCCCCGGAGGCGCCGGATGACAACTACTACGTCCGGACCAAGCAGGAGGCCGAACGGCTGGTGATCGCTTCCCGAGGCGAATTGGCAAATGCCTCTATCTACCGCATTGGAAACATCTCCTTCGCGACGGACAGCGCATGCTTGCAACGGAATATTGCGGAAAACGCGTTTTTCCGACAACTTGTAGCCTTCATCCGTCTGGGCGTCGTGCCGGTGGAACTTTACGCGTCACTCTGCTACGTGGATGTGGTCGCGCAGGCGATCAGCGCACTGGCGGGGACTGAAACCTTGACCAACGAGATACACCACATCGAGACGACACGCCGGGACCGGCTGGATGACTTTATCCGGGCAGCGGACGGGATGGCGGAGAGGGTCCGTTCCTGCGACTTCGGCGCTTTCCTCGAACGGCTGCGGGACGCAATCGACGAACCGGAGATGGAATCTGCACTTGCCGAAACCGTGGAGACCTTCGGACTTCAATCCGGTCGTTCCCGCCTGGTGCGGGTTCCCCGGCTGGCTGTCGCCTCGGATCGGACGCAGGCCCTGCTCGAAAGGCTTGGAATCACGTGGCCTGCAGTCCCCCCGGCGGGACAGAACGCCATGCTGCGCGCCTTGACATGCTTGACAAGGTAGTGTTAAGAAATGGCGCTTTTGGCACGATAGACCTTTCCACCTTGCCGACCGGATTTATCAGATGAATGAGGGTCGGATCGAATAAAAAACGCTTTTTACGGAGGCGCAGCATGTCAACGAACATCGATTTTACTCGCAGGACCGGTTTGGCGTTTTTTCTTTGCATTGTCCTGTTCTTTGCAACGATCCTTGCGAGTTGCAGCAAGCACGAGGAACCGAAGGGTCCGCCGCCTGCGGTTGAGGTGGTCGCGATCACGATACAACCGCGGACCATACCGGCCATGTTTCCCTTTGTTGCCCAGATCCAGAGTTCCCACCAGGTGGATGTTATGGCCCGGGTGAGCGGTTTCCTGGAGAAGATCAGTTATTCCGAAGGGAAACAGGTTAACAAAGGGCAGATACTCTTTCAGATCGACAAGAAACCTTACCAGGCTGCAGTCGATGTCGTCAAAGCAGAAATGGAGATCCGCGAGTCCCAGCTCTGGACGGCCAGGGCCAGTTATAACCGGATCAAGCCGCTTGCCGATCAAAATGCCGCCAGCAAGAGCGATCTGGATACTGCGATCGGAGCGGTAAAGTCTGCCGAGGCCGGTCTGCAGCAGGCCCAGGCAAACCTGGACAAGGCAAACCTGGACCTTGGCTATACCACCATCACCTCACCGGTGAGCGGCGTTTCCGGTCAGTCGAAAATACGTGAAGGCGGCTATATTGCTGCCGGAAGTCAGTCCGCCACGCTCACCTACGTGGCCAAGCTCGATCCGGCCTGGGTGGATTTCAGCATATCCCAGAACGAACAGGCTGACGCGCTGCAGAAGGTGGATAGCGGCAGGCTTGTGCCACCCAAAGGCAACCGCTATACGGTTGAACTGGAATTGGCCGACGGCCACCGTTATCCTCAGATCGGCGTCGTCAATTTTGCCGAACCCTCTTTCAGCAAGGAGACCGGCACTTTTCTGGTGCGGGCCCAAATCCCCAATCCCAAAGGCGACCTGCGGCCGGGTATGTTCGTCAAGGCCTACCTGACGGGTGCGAAGCGCCCCAATGCCCTCGCGGTGCCACAAAAATCGGTGCAGCAGACCGCCAATGGCCATGTCATCTATATCGTCAACACCAAGGGCCAGGTTGATGTGCGCCTGGTGACGGTCGGAGACTGGGTTGGCCCGGACTGGATCATCAACGAAGGGTTGAAGGCAGGCGAACAGGTGATCGTGGACGGAATCATGAGGCTCGCACCCGGTATGCCGGTTAAAGTGGTGTCGCCGGAACAGTGGAAAGCGGCGCAGGCTGCCAAACCGGCGGCAGGCAAATAGGGGGCGTTATGGGAAGCTTTTTTATCGATCGGCCGGTCTTCGCAGCGGTTATTGCCATCGTTATCACCTTGGCCGGTTTTATGGCCTTAAAGGCGACACCGATTGCACAGTATCCCGATATTGCCCCACCAACCATCTGGGTTTCCGCATCCTACCCGGGCGCCGCTGCCGAGGTCATTGCCAACACCGTGGCTGCGCCGCTGGAACAGCAGGTGAACGGGGTGGACAAGATGATGTACATGTCCTCCTCGTGCTCCTCTTCGGGCAGCATGTCCATGACCATCGTCTTCGAGCCCGGCGCCGACCCGAATATGGCCCAGGTCAATGTCCAGAACCGGGTGAATCAGGCCTTGCCGCTGCTGCCGGAGGTGGTCAGCCGACAGGGGGTCTCGGTTCAGAAACGTTCCGGATCATTCATGATGGTGATCAGCGTTTACTCGTCTGATGACCGCTATGATCCGCTCTATCTGGGGAACTATACCAACCTTAATATCCTGGATCAGATCAAGCGGATTCCCGGGGCCAATCTCTCCAGCATGTTCCCCCCGCCGGATTTGGCGATGCGCATCTGGCTGAAGCCGGACCGCCTTGCCCAACTGGGTATCACCGCTCAGGATATCTCTTCCGCCATCACGCAGCAGAACAAAGCTTTCGGCGTTGGCTCCATCGGCCAGACCCCCTCTCCGCAAGGCACCCAGCAGTCTTTTGTGGTCACCACCAAGGGAATGCTGACCAGCCCGGAAGAATTTGATAACATCATCATCCGCGCTGCAAACGAAGGTTCGGCGATCGTCAAACTCAAGGATGTGGCTCGCGCGGAGCTTGGCGCCATGGATTACTCGACAGCCACCAAGGTTAATGGCAAGAGGTCGGTGGCCATTGTGGTCAACGAGCAGTCCGGCGCCAATCCCATCGAAACATCCCAGAAGGTGAACGCACTTCTTGTCTCCCTGAAAAAGAACTTCCCGGAAAGCATGGTCTATAAGGTGGTGCTGGATACCAGCAAATTCACCGAGGCCTCCATTGAAAAAGTCGTCCACACATTCTTTGAGGCGCTGGCGCTGGTCGTTCTGGTGGTATTCCTGTTTTTGCAGAGCTTCCGGGCCACCCTGATTCCGATCCTGGCGGTGCCGATAGCCATCATCGGCACCTACATCGGCATCCTGGCGCTGGGATTCTCCACCAACATGCTGACCCTGTTCGGCATGATCCTGGCGATCGGTCTGGTGGTGGATGACGCCATTATCGTCGTTGAAAACGTGGAACACAATATGGCGACATTCGGAATGACGCCGATGGCGGCAGCCAAGAAGGCGATGGAGGAGCTGACCGGGGCGCTGATCGCCATTGTGCTCGTGCTCGGGGCGGTCTTCCTGCCGACCGCCTTTCTCGGAGGAATGACCGGCACACTCTACAAACAGTTCGCCGTGACCATCGCCATCTCCATGGTGCTGTCCGGCGTGGTGGCCCTGACCCTTTCACCCGCGCTGGCGGCCAGAATCCTCAAACCAAAGCAGGGCGAGAAAAAGGGGTTCTTCAAATGGTTTGAGCAAGGTTTTAATCGCCTGACCGACGGTTACGTCAGCGGTGTGCGCTGGCTCATCAACCACCGAAAAATCGGGATGACCCTGTTTGCCGGGGTTTTGGCGGTTGTCCTGCTGCTCTTCAAGCTGGTGCCGGGCAGCTTCGTGCCGAAAGAAGACCAGGGCTATCTCTTTGTGGGAAATGTCCTGCCCGACGCCGCCAGCCTGGAGAGGACGATCGCCGTCAGCGACCGGGCCGTGCAATTGGCCCAGAGCAATCCCGCCATGGGCGACATCACCCAGATTGACGGCTTCAGCCTTATGGACGGCAGCGTCATGAGCAACGCCAGCCTGCTGTTTGCTGCGCTCAAACCGTACAACGAGCGTGAAGGCAAAGGGAGCGACGCCTTCAGTGTGGTCCAGGACCTGGGACGCAAGTTTGCGAGCATCAAGGAAGGGATGGTCTTTCCGGTCAGCCCACCCTCCATCCCCGGTTTGGGCTCCACCGGCGGTTTCGAGTTTTATCTCCAGAACAGGGGGAGCGGCTCGCCGCAGGAACTCGAGAAGATCGCCAGGCAATTCGTTGCCGAGGCCGGCAAACGCAAGGAGCTCTCCGGCGTATCCTGCACGTTTTCAGCCAGCCAGCAGCAGCTCTATCTGGATGTGGATCGGACAAGGGCCGAGCTGATGGGAATCCATGTCTCCACGATCTATGACACCTTGCAGGCCTATTTCGGCTCCTCCTATGTCGGGCAGTTCGTCCAGTATGGCCGGATATGGCAGGTGATCATGCAGTCGCAGCCGGACTACCGGGATAAGCCGGATGACCTGACCCAGGTGTATATCCGTTCCAGCAGCGGCGCCATGGTGCCGCTCTCCGCATTGGCAACCGTCAAGTATGTGGCCGGTCCCAGTGTGCTGCCCCGCTTCAACGGCTTCCCTGCTGCCATGATTACCGGCAGCCAGGAGCAGGGCTACAGCTCCGGTGAGGCCATCGCGGCCATGGAACAGGTGGCAAAGCAGATTCTGCCCGATGGCTATGCCTACGCCTGGTCCGGTCAGGCCCTTGAAGAGACGAAATCAGGCGGAACCTCCACGATGGCCTTTGCCTTTGGTCTGATCATGGTGTTTCTGATCCTGGCGGCCCAATATGAAAAATGGTCGCTGCCGGTCGGGGTCGTGCTTTCAGTGCCTTTTGCGATCTGCGGCGCCCTGCTTTTGACATGGGCGCGGGGGCTGGAAAATGATGTCTATTTTCAGGTGGGCCTGGTG
>CAIUXU010000465.1 GCA_903903205.1 uncultured Syntrophobacterales bacterium | reverse complement strand
GGCTTCTTGACCATGCGAAGAGGTATGTCGAAAAAGGAAACCCGCAGGCGGCCCTTGTGCTTTCCGGTTACGCCATTCGCCTGAATCCCGAAAACACCGAGGCGCGCGCCATCCGGATCCGCGCCCTGACCTTGCTTGGGGAGAGGGAAAGCAACGCCAATGCCCGCCACTACTACTTGACTGAGGCCGTAGAAATACGCGATAAATTTGTGGCCACAACCCGGATAAAAACGAACCCGCAAATGATTCAGGGCTTCCCCCTTCCTTTTTTCTTCGATCAGATGGCGATCAACCTCGATCCGAAGGCAAGCGCCGATGTCGATAAGCGTGTCGGCATCCGATTCACCGATACAGGCGAGGCCTTCACGATCCACGTGCGCCGTGGCGTAGCTGAAATCACACCCAGGCTGGCCGACAATCTCGACATCCTCGTTCAGGCCAACTCATTGAAATGGAAAGAGATGCTCGGAAAGCTGAGAAGTCCCGTCACCACCCTGGCAAGCTTTGATTATCCCAAAGGCAATGCGGTGTTGTTTGCACTATTCCTGAAGCTTTTTGAAGCCCCACCGATCAGACTTCCGTTTGAAAACAAGGACAAATAACCGGAGGGAGGTTTTTATGCGGTTCAGCCGGCTGATGCGTATAATTTCCTGGACCTACAACCTCCCATTTTTACCTGTTCCGGCGCCCTCCCGGCAGGACTATTCTACTGCATTCTTGTTCAGCAAGTCCAGAGCTTCCTGGAGGCGGTAGTGCTTGACCAGGCGATTTAGTTCTGCAAGAAGAATCTCCTGCTCTTCGGGCCAGCTCTTTGCAAGCAAAACCGCCAGAATTTCCTTGCAGGGCATGGGTTCGCCGTTGTCCAGGGGCTCCTTCAACTGCTCGAGCAACGTCTGCAGTTCGGCCATATCTCCCGGCGGACGTTCCGGCCTGGCCGGAGTCGCGGGAGCCACGAAGTTTATGGGGATAGATTTCAAATCACTTCTCGCAAAACCCTGTGCAATCGGAAAGGTAACAAGGACCGTAAAGAGGCTTCCTTTGCCAAAAACGCTTTCCACCTGGATCTTCCCGCCCATGAGTTCGACCAGATTCCGGCTGATGGTAAGCCCCAGGCCGGTTCCTCCGAAGCGCCTTGCCGTGGTCGTGTCGCCTTGGGTGAATGGCGTGAAGAGCCGAGCCAGCTCCTCCTCCGTCATACCTATGCCGGTATCCTGCACGCCAATCGCCAGATCAATCTCCGCCTCGGTGCGCCGCAGAATTTTCACCGCAATCTGGATCTCTCCCTTCTTCGTGAACTTGACGGCATTCCCCACCAGATTGCTGACCACCTGGATCAAGCGATGGGCGTCGCCCCGCACGGCAGGAAGCTCCGGGTCGATGATGGTGTGGAGCCCGATCTTCTCTTCCGCCGCCGAGAGTCCAAAGAGATTCACCACATCGGCGATCACCGATTCCACAAGAAAGGGCGAGCTTTCGAGAGCCATCTTTCCAGCCGAGATCTTCGAAAAATCGAGGATGTTGCCGACAACATCCAGCAGCGCCTTGCCACTCTTCTTGATTTTCTCCGCATAGTCGCGTTGCTGTTCGGTGACGGAGGTGTTTAACAGCGCCTCCGTCATGCCGAGCACCCCGCTCAGGGGCGTTCGCAGTTCATGGCTCATGTTGCCGATAAAGAGGCTCTTCGCCCGGCTGGCCGCCTCGGCGGCTTCGACCAGAAGTTTGTCCGCAGTGATGTCCATGCTGGCGCCTGTTACGCGCAACGCCCTCCCTTCCGAATCGCGCTCGATCCTTGCATCGGCCTTGATCCAGTGGATGGATCCGTCCGGCCAAACGATGCGAAACTCAGGTTTGAACTTCCCCTCGTTCCGTAGCGCCCGCTGAACCGCTTCCAGGACCTGCGGCAGATCCTCCGGGTGGATCCTTTCCACCCACGCCTCATGGTTCCCGCCGAATTTGTCGGGTGCGATGCCGTAGAAGCGGCACATCGTCTCGTCCCAGGTCAAGCGGTTGTTGACGATGTCAAATTCAAAGGTCCCGACATCTGCCGCCGCGATGGCCAACTGTAATCGCTCCTCGCTTTTCCGCAGCTCCTCCTCTGCCAGCTTTTGCCTGGTGATGTCGCGGTTGGAAGCGCGGCGACCCAACGGCCGACCATCGGCGGCGATAACCGTCTGGCATTCATGGCCTAGCCAGCGCACTTCTCCGCTGGCGGTGATAATACGGAATGTCAGTTCGGTAGCATCCGTTTTTGATCGATTTTCCTCGCCGTGCCGATCCCAGAGGGGGCGGTCATCCTGGTGGACAATCCGATCCATCAGGCCGGAATCGGCAAGGAACGCCTCCGGGGAATACCCGGTGATCCGCTCCACAGAAGGAGAAATATAAAGAAGAACCCGATCCTGCGGATCGATCCAGTATTCCCAGTC
>CAIUXU010000464.1 GCA_903903205.1 uncultured Syntrophobacterales bacterium | reverse complement strand
GCCTCCTGGGCCTTCTGGGGTTCAACGCAGGCGTTGATCCGGACGATGACCGTGTCAGTGCGGTTGTCCTGGGAGAGGATATTGAAGCTCTTCACGACGCCGCCCACTTGGGTTTTTATGATCTCATCGACAAGCGTGAAGTCCTGAACGATGCTCCCCGCCTTGACCTCTGTGCCGACGGTTTGCTCGATCGCGGCCCACTTCGCCCGCGCAACCGCCTCCGTCTTTGCGGAGGGGATATCGCCGCTGACAATGACAGCCTCACCCTCCGTATTCACGCATTTATCTGCACTGAAACCGGGCAACGGAAGGAGAAGAAGAAGGATTACGGAGAAAAGCGGTATTTTGTGCATGGTATTCCGACCTCCCAGATCACGAATCGTCGGCGCAACTCCCTTTCACATCAAGACCGCGTCCTCTATACATGAAAACAAACGGTTCTGTAAAGAATTTCTTGAGCGACGGCCGCGAGTGGGCTTCGGCATGGATCCGGATGTGAGGCTGTTTCGAAAACGGCGATTCTATTTTCCGATGCAGAAGTTTGCGAAAATCCGGTTAAGAACCTCCTCCGGCGTCGTCCGGCCGATGATTTCACCGAGGGCGTCCAGAGCCTCGTGGACCTCTATGGCAACGAACTCCGGGGAGAGGCCGTTGGCCAAACCACTGCGGGCTCGCACAAGGCCCGCTGCTGACTTCTCCAGGGCGGTTTTCTGATAGAGATGAGCGATCATTACTTTAGGTGACTCTTCCCCCGGCGTCGCGAAAAGCAGATCGCGGAGGGCCGAGGTCAGGCGGTCAATCCCGTCGCCGTACTTGGCGGAGATCCGGATGGCCGGAGGGGTTCCTTCCGGGAGAAGTCCTCGCAATGATTCTTCATTAAGGTGCTGCGGCAGGTCGGATTTATTGAGGACCAGGAGCAGCGGTTTTGATATCATCTTTTTGAGTAGTTTCTGATCGTCTGCCGTGAGGTCAGCGCTCCCGTCGAGGAGGAGGAGAACGGCGTCGGCCGTCTTCAGACGCTCCCAGACGAGATCGATCCCTGCCTGCTCGATTGCGTTCTCCGGGGGTCTCAGCCCGGCAGTGTCGGTGAGGCGTACGGGGATTCCTCCGATATCGACGGTCTCCTCGATGAAGTCCCGCGTTGTTCCCGGGATGGGGGTGACGATTGCCCGATTTTCACCGAGGAGGCGGTTTAAAAGAGAGGATTTGCCGACGTTCGGGCGGCCGGCGATGACGACGCCGATCCCCTCCCTATAGATTCGCCCTTGACGGTGTGTTTCCGCAAGGGCAATGATTTTGCCGACGACTTTCGAAATACGGGAAAGGGTTTCTCCGGACGTCTCCCCGACGCCGTCGTCCTCTGAAAAATCGATGGCCGCTTCAATCCCGGCGAGAAGGTCGATCATTTCAGCGCGGATTGCCTCGACCTGTTCGGAGAGTTTTCCGCCCAGGCAATCAATGGCGGCGGCGAGCCCGGGTCTGGTCTTTGCGTTGATGATATCGAGGACCGCCTCTGCCTGGGCGAGGTCGAGACGGTTGTTCAGGAAGGCGCGCTGCGTGAATTCTCCCCGTTCTGCCGGACGCGCCCCGGTTTGGAAGACGGCCTCGAGGACGGTGCGGAGGATCAGCGGCCCCCCGTGGCAACTGATCTCCAGCGTATCTTCGCCGGTGTAGGAATGGGGGCCCTTAAAAAAGGCGACGAGAACCTCGTCGAGGATGGCGTCTGTTGTCGGAGAGATGATCTTGCCGTGGTAGAGGTGATGGGAGAGGAAATTTCCGGGGGGCAAGGGCCGGAAAAGCCGTTGGGCGATCTCCCTCGCTGTAGGTCCGCTGATGCGGATCAAACCGACTCCCCCGATTCCGGTTGGGGTAGCGATCGCTGCAATGGTCTCCCCGAAGGTCATCGGATTAGGGCCTCCCCCCTCCGTGTTCCGTCAGGCTGCGGTAGCATCCGGTCCGCGACGGGACGGCAGAATCACGATCTTCCGGTATTCACCCTCGCCGCGACTCTTCGTGGTCAGGGTCTCGTCGTCCTTCATGGCCATGTGAATGACGCGGCGGTCATGGGCGTTCATGTGACCGACGGTTACCGGCTTCTTTGTTTTTTTGACCTTTTCGCCGATTCTCATCGCCAAGGTGACGAGGGATTCCTCGCGCCGTTTGCGGTACTCCTCTGTGTCGATGACGATCATCTTGTGGCCGTTTGCGGAGTGGTGGACCGCTTTGTTGACGATGTACTGAATCGCGTCCAGGTTCTGTCCCCGCTTTCCGATAAGCAGGCCGCTGCCGTCTCCCCGAATGTTGAGAATAATCGCCTCATCCGTCTCCTCCACGTCCACCGGGGAGGAGATCTGCATTCGGGTCAAAATGCCTTCGAGGAGAAGCCTGGCTTTTTCCGGGGTCGGTTCACCGTCGTCACCAGCGGCGATCGCCAGGTTTGGTAAGGCAGCTATCTTTTCTTCCAGAGGTTCAAGCGTCTTTGTTACCGCAGTCGGTACGGTTATACTGGAGTGAATGGCCAATCGCGCTTTCTCGAGTGGAGCGGCGGATTTTGCAGCAGTGTCCACGGCGCGGATTTTGGCCTTTTTGCCTTCCGATGGCGGTGCAGCGGATTTCTCCGTCGGGATCGGGGGTAGCGTCTCCAAACGGGAGAAGATGTCGTCGAGTGACATGTCGATGGAGAGGCGGCTCGCACGGATTTGGGCCTTTTTTGCCCCCATGCCCAGAAAGCCGGAGGTTCCCTCGGCGATGATCTCGATGTTGAGCTTCTCCCGGGGAACCTGAAACTGGCTGCACGCCTTTTCTATGGCCTCATCGATGGATTTTCCTTCGATTTCAACTCTTTCCATTGGTTAATGCACCTTTATGACGGTTGTTTGTTGATGTACACCTGCTGGCCGATGCTGATGATGTTGTTGAACAGCCAGTAGATCACAAGCCCCGACGGGAAGTTGAGGAACATAAAGGTAAAGATTATCGGCATGAAAAGCATAATCTTCGCCTGCATCGGGTCGGCCCCCGTGGGGGTCATCTTCTGCTGGATGAACATCGTGCCGCCCATGATGATCGGTGTGATGTAATAGGGATCCTTTGCCGACAGATCCTGTATCCACCAGAAGAGGGGAGAATGACGAAGTTCAATCGCGTAAAGCAGGGCTTTGTAGAGACCGAAGAAGACAGGAATCTGCACGACCATCGGCAGGCAACCGCCCAGCGGGTTTACCTTGTGGGTCTTGTAGAGGGCCATCGACTCCTGGCTCAGCCGCGTTTTGTCGTCTTTGTATTTCTCACGCAGGGCAGCCATCAGTGGCTGAAGCTTCTGCATCTCCTTCATCGATTTGTAGCTCTTGTTTCCCAGGGGCCAGAAGATCAGCTTGATCATGATGGTCAGGATGATGATGGCGATTCCGTAGTTACCGACATAACCATAAAGGAACTTGAGTGTGATCAACATCGGGATGGCCAGCCACTTGAGCCAGTCGCCAAAATCGATTGCGTTTTCCAGGCCGAGGTTCTGGTCTTTGATGATCGTGTAATCCTTCGGCCCCAGATAAAGGGAGTAGTTGAAAACGCCGGGCTGACCCGGGGGGATCACGTTTTTTGGACCCTTGAGGCTGACGGCGATCAGGTTCCCGCTTTCCTTCGACATCCGAAAGCTTGTCAACGACGGATTCTGCGGGATCATGGAGGCCATGAAATATTTGCTCTCGAAGCCGCCCCAGGAGACGTTGGGACCGAGGGTCTTGTCCGGCTCCATCTTGCTGACCTCGGGGCGGTCCATGCTATTTGCGATATAGGAGACGGGGCCGTCATGGCCGTAACTGTCCACCGGTGCGGCAGGATCGACATACTGGTACCAGGTCAGGCTGCCGCTCTGGTTCAGCGGGGCGTCTCCAAGGTTGTGGACGCGAACCTCCATCTCAAAGCTGTATTTGTCCGGATGAAAGGTGAAGGTTTTGTCAATCCGAAGTTCCCCCGGATAGGACTGGGTGAAGGTCAGGCGACGCGGTTCCGCCCCTTTCGTCAGGTCGAGCAGACTGCCGTCCGCCTCATAGAACCCGCTGTCCGGGATATTTAGGGTAGAATCAGGAAAAGAGACGGCGAGGGGCCGGGGCATACCCTCCAGAACATGAACAAGCTCGATCGGCTTGGGTCCGCCTTCCGGTTTAGGCGTCCCTTTTCCGATCATCCGCATGAAGGTATCAACGATATCTTCGCTGTTGGCTACCGATGTTTTGTAATTTTTCAATTGAAACGATTTAAGGGCTGCGCCTTTCGTGGTTAGAACCGCCCGGAAGAGGGGGGTTTCCACGGTTACGTCGCGCTCGGCGCCTGTTACGGCCACGGCGGTAGGCATCCGGCCTGTCGTTGCTGTCCGGATGGTGGCTGGGGCCAACGCCTTTCCCGGATCGGTGGGTGGGGCCTGCTGTGCTGCCGTCTGCGAGGAGACCGATGCCTCCTGCTGGGGCGGCGCCGTCTTGACCGGCGGTTTTACGAAAAAGTTCTGATAAACCATCAACACAATGACCGACAGGACAACGGCGAGAAGTGTTCTCTTGTCCATTTATACCTCCAATTTTACAAACATTATTTATTTCACCGGGTCATACCCGCCTGGATGCAGCGGGTGACAGCGAAGAAGCCGCATCAATCCTGCAAATGCTCCCCTGAAGGGACCGTGGCGCCGGATGGCGATGATCGCGTATTCGGAACAGGTGGGGTAAAAGCGGCAGCAGGGGCCTAAAAAAGGTGAGATGCAGACCTGGTAGGTGCGGACCAGCGCAACAAAAACTTTTCCCAGTATCTGCATGAAAAGGCTTTCAGGCATCGGCTTTGCGGATCAGGCGACCCCCCAGTTCCGTGCAAACATCGCTGTAGGTCAGCGGCAATATGCCCCTTTTAGCGATGATTACGATGTCCTGGGAAGCTGGAAGCCTGGACTTGTTCAATCTGAAAAACTCGCGCAAAAGGCGTTTGATCCT
This sequence comes from uncultured Syntrophobacterales bacterium, assembly GCA_903903205.1. Taxonomy (GTDB): domain Bacteria; phylum Desulfobacterota; class Syntrophia; order Syntrophales; family UBA5619; genus UBA5619. Next base: position 817 of record CAIUXU010000464.1, on the reverse strand, counting down.
GTTTCTCTGTACGGCGTTCCCGGCTTTCTTGCTGACCGTCGTTCCCAGTCTTCTGGCTCCTGACTGATTGTGGCATGTAATAATGGTGAAACGTGCCGAGTGACTCCGTACCCCCTGCTCATAGATCCGCAGATAATCCTGTCTTTTCCGAATGCGTTCATCTTTGCCAAAGGTTTGGGATTCCATACCCTGCTGCCCCTTTCCCGGGGCCCCACCGACCGCCTTTGGCCCGCCTGCGGGTGTTGGTTACACGGACAGTCTCTTCCTGCCCTTCGCCCGTCTTCTGTTGAGAACGGCACGGCCTCCCCTGGTTGCCATCCGAACGAGGAAACCATGGGTGCGCTTCCGTTTGGTGTTGCTAAATACTGTCAATGTCTTTTTCATCGTCCATACCCCGGTTCAATTAATAGGTTGCGCTATAGACCATAGCTGAAAGGGTTTGTCAAGCAAATATAGGTAAAAATATCGAATTTGACAATATCGCCCAAGCGTGTTAGCAGAACACAGGGAGGAAAAAGCTTATGAAGAAACTGATTATTTTTGTTGTGTTGGTTCTGTTCACGGCCCCCTGCGTTTTCGCGGCAGGGACGGATGCGAAGGGTTCAGCAGCGCAGGCCCTCTTGGAAAAGGCAAGGGCAGAAGGGAAGGTGACGTTTTATGCCAACATCACCTCCGTGGAGCCGATTCTGGAGGATTTTGGAAAGCGGTACGGCGTCAAGGCGGAATATACGAGACTCTCCACCACCAAATTTATTGCGACCATCCTGACGGAACATGCGGCCGGCAAGCTCACGGCCGATGTTCTCCAGGCGCCGAT
>CAIUXU010000463.1 GCA_903903205.1 uncultured Syntrophobacterales bacterium | reverse complement strand
GGGATGCGGGAGCACCACCACGAACGATCAAAACTTGCCTTGCAGGCTTTGGCGGAGGGAGAGCGGAGCAGCGGCGATGTCGCCCGGTTCATCTTCGGGGAAGACCTTCCGGCGTTTGACCGTTTCCTTGCCCTCAATGAGACCTATGTCCATCTGATCGAACTGGAGCAGAGCGCTTCGATTCGCCGGAAGATGCGCGAGGGGCTCTGCCTCTTTGAGCGGGTCGTATAATCCCCTATGCTTCCGTAGATTGCAATTCTGGCCAGACCTTCCGGATTCCTTCGGTGAAGGGCGGACGGATGACGCCTGCCTCGGTCACGATGGCCGCAATCAGATCGTGGGGCGTCACATCGAAGGCGGGATTCCAGACGGAGACCCCCTCCGGGGCGGTCCGGCCGCCGCCGCAATGGGTCAGCTCGGCGGGGTCTCGCTCCTCAATCGGGATCAGCCCGCCGTCGGCGATTGCCGGATCGATCGTCGAGAGGGGCGCCGCAATGTAGAGGGGTATCCCGTGCGCCCGGGCGAGAACCGCGACGGCGTAGGTCCCGATCTTGTTTGCCGTGTCGCCGTTGGCGGCGATACGGTCCGCGCCGACGATGACCAGATCGACCTTTCCCTGCTTCATCAGAAAGCCCGCCATGTTATCCGCAATCAGCGTACAGGGGATCGCTTCGCGCATCAATTCCCATGCCGTCAGCCTCGCCCCCTGCAGGACGGGACGGGTTTCATCTACGTAAACATGGAGTTTTTTGCCATCCTCCCATGCCGCACGGATGACACCGAGGGCCGTTCCATAGCCGGCGGTGGCCAGCGCCCCAGCATTGCAGTGGGTCAGGATCCGGGCGCCGTCCGGGATCAGATCCCGACCATTGGCGCCGAGACGCCGGTTGATCGCGATATCCTCCTCGCCGATCCGGATCGCCTCGGCGATCAGCGCCTGCCGGACGGATTGCAGGGTGTTTCCCGTTTCTTGTCCGACCGGAGCATCCTCTCCCAAGGCCCCGTTATCGATAATCTCTCCAGGAAAAAGTGATAGCGTTTTTTCGGCGTCTCTTCTCTTTGCGGAGGAGAATCGTTTCGAAGGGGAGGAAGGGGCCGCCTCCGAAAGACGAGGGTTCTCATCTTCTCCCGGGAGATGGGCCAGGGTTTCGTCGAAACACCGTTTCATCCGCTCGATTCCCCAAAAGAGGTTCCGGGCCGTCGGCCGCGCGGCCGCGAATTGATTGCAGATTTCGTTGAAGGAGTCCCTTATCATCGCAGGGGATGCGTCGGGAAGGGATCGAACGCCGAGGGCGATTCCCAGCGCCGCAGCGACGCCAATGGCCGGTGCGCCACGGACAGTCAGGTCCTTGATCGCCGCGATGACCTCACGGTAATCGGTGCAGGTGACATGCCGCTCCACAAGCGGCAGCGCCCGCTGATCGATCATCACAACGGCATCGTCTTGCCAGAACACGGTGCGAATCTCTTTTCCCATTGCTTGTCACCCCGCCAGCATCTTTTTCAGGAGGTCATTGATCATCTGGGGGTTCGCCTTTCCTTGCGTCGCCTTCATTGCCTGGCCGACGAAGAAGCCGAAGACCTTGTCCTTCCCACCCCGGTACTGCTCGACCTGGGCCGGGTTCTTCCCGATGATCTCGGCGATCGTCTCGCTCAGGGCGCCTTCGTCGGTGATCTGGACAAGGCCCTTCTCTTCGATGATCGCCTGCGGCGTCTTGCCGCTTTTGTACATCGCCTCGCTGACCTCTTTGGCCATCTTCCCGTTGATCGTCCCCTCCTGAATGAGGCGGATCATCCCGGCAAGCGAGGCGGGGGCGATGGGGCACTCCCGGATATCGCGTTTTTCTTCGTTCAGAAACCGGAGAATGTCGCCCATGACCCAGTTGGCGGCGATCTTCGGCTCGCCGCAGAGGCGGACGACCTCCTCGTAATAGTCGGCCAGCGCCCGGCTCGTGGTAAGGACGCCCGCATCGTACGCCGGAATCTGGTACGCCCGCATGAAGCGCTCCCGTTTCTCCAATGGTAACTCAGGCTGAGCCTTCCGGACCTCTTCGATCCAGGCGTCGTCGATCACGATGGGGACCAGGTCCGGATCGGGGAAGTAACGGTAGTCGTGCGCCTCCTCCTTGCCCCGCATGGAGTGGGTCACGCCCGCCGTGTCGTCCCAGAGGCGGGTTTCCTGAACCACCTGTCCGCCCCCTTCGAGGACGTATTGCTGGCGTTTGATCTCGTATTCGAGGGCGCGCTGGACGTTTCGGAATGAATTCATGTTCTTGAGCTCAGCCCGGGTCCCGAAGGGTTCTGTCCCCCGCGGGCGCAGCGAGATGTTCGCATCGCAGCGGAAGCTTCCCTCCTCCATGTTTCCATCGCAGATCTCGAGATAGACGAGGATTTCGTGCAGACGCCGCAGATAGGCCGCCGCCTCTTCCGCACTCCGGATGTCCGGTTCGCTAACAATCTCGATCAGCGGCACACCCGTCCGGTTCAGATCGACATAGCTTGCGGGGTTGTGCTCGTCGTGCATCAGTTTCCCGGCATCCTCTTCCATGTGGATTCGCGTGATCCCGATTCTCTTCTGCCTGCCGTCGAATTCCACATCCACCCAGCCGTGCTCGGCGGGCGGAAGGGCGTACTGGGAGATCTGGTATCCTTTGGGAAGATCCGGATAGAAGTAGTTTTTTCGGGCAAAGTTGCATTCCCGGTTTACGGCACAATTTGTCGCGAGAGCCATCTTTATCATGAACTCCACGACCTTCCGGTTGAGCACCGGGAGCACCCCGGGCATCCCGAGACAGACTGGGCAGGTGTGGGTGTTTGGCGCCGCGCCGAACTTCGCGGAGCAGCCGCAGAATATCTTCGTATCCGTGAGGAGCTGGGCGTGGATCTCCAGCCCGATAACCGGTTCAAATTCCATGACAGCGTGGTCTCCTTTTCTCAAGATGAGCCTCTTTTTCGTATGCCGAGGCGAACTGGATTAACCGCCCCTCCTGGAAGTGTCCCGCCAGGAACTGCACCCCGATGGGGAGTCCGGCGGCGGTGAAGCCGCAGGGGACAGAGATTCCGGGAATCCCCGCAAGATTTGTCGAAATTGTAAAGATATCGGAGAGATACATTTGCATCGGATCGCCCGTCTTCTCACCGATCCGGAAGGCCGGTGTGGGCGTCGTCGGGGTCAGGATCACGTCGCACTTTGCGAACGCCTCGTCGAAATCCCGTTTGATCAGCGCCCGGACCTGGGATGCCTTTTTGTAGTAGGCGTCGTAGTAACCCGAGGAGAGCGCGTAGGTGCCGATCATGATCCGCCGTTTCACCTCGGCGCCGAAACCGGAGGCGCGGCTCTTCTTGTACATCTCCATCAGGTCGCGGCCCTCTTCGGAGCGGAAGCCGTACTTCACGCCGTCGTAGCGGGCGAGGTTGGAACAGGCCTCCGCCGGCGCAACGATATAGTAAACCGCAAGGCAGTACTCCGTATGGGGAAGCGATACCTCGATGCACTTCGCCCCGGCCTTCTCGACAACCTTTATCGTCTCACGAACGGCTGCCTCGACTTCCGGATCGATCCCGTCGATAAAGTACTCCTTCGGAATCCCGACGGTCCATCCCTCGATTCCGCGGCCCAGGAACTGCCGGTAATCGGGAACCTCCTCCGGCACGGAGGTCGATTCCCTGGGGTCATAGCCCGCGATCACGTTCATCAGGATGGCGCAGTCCTCCACATCCTTTGTGAAAGGGCCGATCTGATCCAGCGATGAGGCGAAGGCGATGAGGCCGAAGCGGGAGACCCGGCCGTAGGTCGGCTTCAATCCGACGACGCCGCAGAGGGCCGCCGGCTGGCGGATGGAGCCGCCGGTGTCGGAGCCGAGCGAAGCGATGCACTCGCCGGCCGCAAGCGCCGCCGAAGAGCCGCCGCTGGAGCCGCCCGGAATCCTCGTGAGATCCCATGGATTCCGGGTCGCGCCGAAGAAGGAGCTCTCCGTCGAGGAGCCCATCGCAAATTCATCCATATTTGTCTTGCCCGTCAGGACAGCGCCGGCCGCACGCAGCTTCTCCACGACGGTGGCGTCGTACGGCGGGATGAAGTTGTGGAGAATTCGCGAGCCGCAGGTGGTCCGGACGCCTTTCGTGCAGCAGATGTCCTTCAGCGCGATGGGGATTCCGGTGAGCGCCCCGATCTCGCCTTTTCGGATCGCTTCATCGGCGCGCGTTGCCTCGGCAAGGGCTGTCTCCCTCATCAGGGTGATGTAGGCGTGGACATCCTTTTCCACCGCGTCGATCCGCCCGAAGACGGAGGCCGTGATCTCCGCGGAGGAGGTCTCTCCCGTCCGGAGCTTGTCCTGGAGTTCGTGAATGGTCAACTCGTATAATTCCATTTTCGTCAATTCCTCTGTTTGGGACGGCTTCGTGAAAAAATCGGATACCGTGGCGCTGCTATCACTCAATCACCTTTGGGACCTGAAAACAGCCCCCGCGAGACTCCGGCGCATTGGCCAGGGCAAGCTCCGGAGGGAGGGAGCCGCCGACCACATCCATGCGGAAGGCGTTCTTCTGGGCGATTGCGTGGGTCATCGGTTCGACGCCGGCCGTATCCACCTCGCTTAGTTTGTCCATATATCGAAGGATATCGTTCAACTGGGATGTGAATTTCTCCTTCTCCTGCTCGCCAAACTCCAGCCTCGCCAGATGGGCCACGTGGTTTACTTCATCCTGGCTGATCTTGATATTCTCCAACGAATCCTCCTATTTCCAGTAAGGCGCCCACCGATCCCGCGCCTGCCCGATCACCCGGTCTGCAAGCTCACCTGTTTCGCTGACCATCCGGTTCAGCGTCTCCTCCGTCACCCGGGTCTCCCCAACCATTTCCAACAGAACCGCTCGAACACATTTCTTCAATCCCTGAATATTATAACCCCCTTCGAGCACCATCACCAGACGGCCGCCACACCACTCATCCGCCAGGTCGAGCAGGATGCGGGTCATGCAGGCGAAGCCCTCCGGCGTCAGCTTCATCTCCCCCAGGGGGTCGCCGATATAGGGATCGAATCCTGCAGAGACCAGGATGAGCTCCGGCCGGAAGCTTCGGACAACCGGGCTGAGGAGCTCCCGGAACACGCGGACGTAGAGGGCATCGTTCGCCCCGAGCCGCAGGGGGACATTGAGCGTATAGCCGCGCCCCTCCCCCACGCCCATCTCCGCCGCGCCGCCCGTTCCGGGGTAAGCCGGGTACTGATGCGTCGAAAAGTAGAGAACCTGGTTCTTTTCGTAAAAAGCATACTGCGTGCCATTGCCGTGGTGGACGTCCCAGTCCACAATCAGGAT
>CAIUXU010000462.1 GCA_903903205.1 uncultured Syntrophobacterales bacterium | reverse complement strand
TGATGACGGGGAGTGACGGATCGTCCTGCATGATCCGATCCAGGAGCCCCATGCCGTCGAGTCGCGGCATTTTGAGATCCGTGGCGACGACGGCAATCTTCTCCTCCTTCAAGATCTGCAGAGCCTGAAGGCCGTCGGCAGCAGTGGCCACATCGTAGCCTTCCTTTTTCAGCATGGCCTTGAGGACCAGCCGCATGTTCAGCTCGTCGTCGACGACAAGGATCTTGGCTGGTTTCATTGAATCGTTTCCTCCTCCTCCCTACTCCACCGAATCGAGGCGGATGTAGAAGATCGTCCCCTGGCCCGGGATCGACTTCACCCGGATTTTCCCTCCATGATTCCGGATGATGCGCTGGCAAACGGCCAGCCCCAGGCCCACCCCTCGCTCTTTTGTCGTAAAAAAGGGGGTGAATATCTGCTTGATGGTTTCACGGCGTATTCCATGCCCCGTATCCCGAATGGAAATTCCCACTGCGTCACCGGTGTCACTTCCAATCCGGGATGTTCGGATCGTCAGCGTACCGCCATCCGGCATCGCCTCGATTGCGTTGAGGGCGATGTTCAGAATGACTTGATGGATCTGCTCCTGGTCCATGGGAACTGGTGGCAGATGGGGATGGAGCTCCATCTGGACATGAATACGGTCCGAGAGGCTGTCCGCCTCAATGACGGCCATCGCCTTTTCGATCACGCTGTTGATCGGACGCGGCTTCAAATCGGGCGAGTAAGGCCGGGCGTAGTTGAGAAACTGAGAGACGACCCGGTTCAGGCGGTTCACCTCTTCGATAATCACGTCGAGAAGCTTCCTCTGCTCCTCCACTTCCACCTCCGAACGGAGGTATTGGGCGGCGCCCTTGATCGACCCCAGCGGGTTCCGAATCTCATGGGCGAGGACGGGGGCCATCTTTTCCAGCAAAAGAGCCTTTTCCCGCTCCAGTTTTTCGTCCAGGTCGTACGGCGATGTGAAAACGTCCTTGATCTCGGGGTAAATGGTCGTGAGCAGCCGCTTCAAGATGACCTGAAAGGGTCCGATGGCGATGACAATAAGGAACGAGACCATGAAGACAAGTGTGAACGGCGGTGCGGGTCCTTCCCCGAAGAAGCCGATCACAAGATAAAAGACGATGGTGGTGAAGAGGGTGACAATCAGGATCACCAGGGCGCGGGTCATGAGGTCGTGCAGCTCCGTCAGGTGGGGGTGGGTGATCATGATCAGGATAAAATAGACCATGCCGGCCACGACCAGGTTGAACAGCGGCGGGATGCTGTAGGTGGCGATGGCCAGCGTGCTGGCGATGATGAGGTAAACGATGCGCTTCTTTTCCACACCCGTTGCCCTGCGTTTGGCGAAGACGACCAGTGAGATGTAACTCAGGAGCAGGACCGTTTCCCCGTAGAGGTAGATGAACGGGCCCAGGTATTCCCATCCCGCGACAGGTGTGAACAGGATCGTGGCCAGCCCCGCGCTGAAGAGGGCCGTGGTGCGGATGTCCCGCTTTTTGACCAGGGTCTGTTCTTCACAGAAGTCACGACTGAACTTGATGGTGAGAGGGGGGATGGCGAGAAGCCCAAGACGCTCGATGAGAAGCCAGATGGGGATGCCTTGCCGCAAGGTGTCCCCGTGGAAGAACGAATTAAAGAAGATGCCTCCCTTGTGAAAGGAGATGGCCAGGCAGAAAGCGGCAAAAGAGAGATGCAGCGGCTCCCGCTTTTTGCTGATCGTCAGCGCAACGGATACCGTAATGCACACCGCCATTAGCATGAAAACTTCCATTGCTTCCTGATACCTTCCCGGGTTGATCTTTGAGGGACACCTTGCCGCAAGAAAACAAAGTGCTGAGTGCTGAGTAAAACCATATCCCCGATAAAAGCGCTCGAGGATGACAAGTGTGGGAGCGCTTGGGGATGACAAAAAACACTCAGCACTCAGTCCTCAGCAATTTGTTTTCTCCGTTACGCAGCAGATTCCTTCCCCGGCCATGGCCGGGCCGAAACACTGGTTGTCCGAAATACAGGTGGATTTGGCAAGGTTACCGGATTTCCAGCGGTTGATCAGGCCGGGCTCCCGGATCAACGGGCGAGACATGGAAATATAATCGGCAATGCCTTCGGAAACGATCTCTTCGGCGACCCGAAACGAGCGATTTCCCCCGACCAGAATGAGCGGAACACCTGTCTGCTCTCGCATGGCTTTCGCCTCCTGCCGGAAATAGGCCTCCTTCTCCTCAGAATGGATCCCTGTTCGGCTGGGGCTGAGCTTGCCGCCGGTCAAGACCCCGCCGCTCAGTTCGATAGCGTTGATCCCGCCCTGGGCCAGCATCCTCCCCACCTGGAGGGAATCTTCTGGGGTGAGGCCGTTATCGATAAAATCACGGCAGTTCATCTTGACCAGCACCGGGTAGTCTGGCCCGACGGCGTCCCTGACGGCCCGGAGCACATCCTTCAGCGCCCTGGCCCGGTTTTCGATGTTTCCTCCGTATGCATCCGTGCGGTGGTTGAAGGCCGGCGAGAGGAACTGGCTCAACAGATACCCGTGGGCCGAATGGATCTGGACGCCGTCAAAGCCGGCGGTTTTCGCTCTGGTCGCCGCTTCCGCAAAGGCCCGGACGATCTGGCCGATCATTTCCAGGGTCAGCTCCGTGCGCGGAGATTTTGAGATTCCTGCAATGTTGGAAACCGCAAGCGGCGGATGTCCGATCAGGCGGGCATCGGCAAAGAAGCCGGCGTGGGCCAGTTGCAGTACGATTTTGCCGTTGTTTTGATGAACCGCATCGGCCATGGCGGTCAGGCCCGGAAGCAGATCATCGCTGTAAACCCCCAGTTGCATGGGGCCGGCCTGTCCGTTTCGGTGAACATAGGTGTGGCTCGATATGATCAGTCCGACGCCACCCCGGGCGAGAGCGACCATACAATCAATCAGTCTGGGGGTGGCGCTGCCGTCATCGCCGGCCATCCCCTCCCATGTGGCCGACCGCACAAACCGGTTTGCCAGCGCCATTCCATTGATCCGGGTTTCCTTGAAAAGATCTGCCATGCTCTCCTCCTTCTATCTTGCTGTTCCCTCGATATCAAAAGGTCAGCGACCGATTTTGACTTCGGCTTGACGGCGGCGACGCTCCTCCCCTGCCTGGGCAAGCGCCTCGCGATTGCTGTCATCCACCTGCATGAAGGTGTCGCGCCAGGTGTCGTTTCCCCAGTGAAACGGCGTTTGGATTGTGGTTCGCGGCATCCATGCACGATCCAGCAGATTCAACGCGCTTCCGACGATCGAGCGCTGCATCTCCTTGTCCCATGGTTTCCCGCAGGGATTTCCGAGTGGAAAATCGGTGAACACAAAGCGGGCGACGCCACACTCTTCAACGATGTCCCGCGCGCAGCCCATGACCACCGTGGAGACGCCGTTCGCCTCCAGGTGCCTCGCTACCAGACTCACGGTCTGGTGGCAAACCGGTCAAAGCGCTGACAGGAGCACGGCATCGAGGCCATCCTCGCGGCACCACTCGAGGATACGGGGAGCGGCGCTTTGCGAGGTTCGACTTTGGCTGTAATCGGTAGGCACTCCGTAGAAACGGGGAGACGCCGACCCGATGCGGCCGTCGGCAGCCTCTTCCGCGAGGCGGTTTACCGGCAGAAAGCTGTCCACGTCATCGGTGTGGGTCGCTTTCTTGTCCCAAAAGAGATCATCCGTGGACAGGCTTTTCGGCGGCGGGTTCACC
>CAIUXU010000461.1 GCA_903903205.1 uncultured Syntrophobacterales bacterium | reverse complement strand
GCCGAGAAGCAGGGGCTGGTGCGGGAGGTGGATGTCCGTAGAGATCCGGACGAGATGATTCCCCTCAGCCTCAGCGCGACGCCGCTCCGGGACGAAAAAGGAAAGGAAATGGGGCTGGTCCTGCTGATCGCGGATCTGCGCGAGATCCGCGATCTTCAGGGAAAGGTGCGGCGCAGCGAACGACTGGCGTCACTTGGACGTCTGGCCGCCGGTGTGGCGCATGAGATTCGCAACCCGCTCAGCTCCATTCGGGGATTTGCCCAGTATTTTGTGAAGCGCTTTCATGGGCAACCCGAGGAGGAGGGTTATGCCTTGGTCATGGTCAAGGAGGTGGACCGGCTGAACCGGGTGATCACGGAACTCCTGGAATTTGCGGGACCGAAAGAACCCCGCCGGGAGCCCAATTCGCTGGAGGATATTGCCGACCACGCGCTCAAACTTCTCGCCCCCGATCTGGCCGCCCGCAAGGTGGAGGTATTCAAGAATTATGAACCGGGTCTGCCTGCAGTTTCCATCGACCGCGATCAGATATCCCAGGTTTTCCTGAATCTTCTGCTGAATGCTATCGAATCGATCGAGGGAGGTGGGGAGATCCATCTCACTCTTCGCCGTTCCGGCCCTCCGCCGGCCGTCCTGACGTCCATTGCCGATACGGGGGCCGGCATCCCGGCAGACGATCTGGAGAAGGTTTTTGAACCTTTTTTCAGTAGGAAAAGGAAAGGAACCGGTCTGGGGCTGGCGATTGTCCACCAGATTGTCGAAAGCCACCGGGGAGAGATCCGGGCGGAGAGTGAACCGGGAAGAGGAACCACTTTCCGGATGACCCTGCCGGTGGACGGTGAGAGTAAATCGAGGCGCGGACATGGATGAAGAGCGTAAGATTCTCGTGGTGGACGATGAAGAGAGCCACCGGATCATGCTGCGGTCCGCTTTGAGCGCGGATGGATACACGGTAGTGGAAGCCTCCGATGGCACGGAAGCCGTCACAGCCGTGGAAAGAGAGGTGTTTGACCTCATCCTGATGGACATTCGCATGATGATCGAGAAGGCTCTCGAACACTATCATCTTCACGCGGAAAACCTCGTTCTGAAGGAGCGTCTCGGCGACCGCTTCAATTTTTCACGGATCTCCGGCTGCCACCGATTTGAGGACGAAATCGAAAAGAACAACAATCTACAGTTGGAATTATGTGGTCCGGAAAGACTGAGAAAAGTGGGAGAATAATTCTGTCTCTTTTTGGGGGTGCTGAAAAGATTCCCATCTTTTTCGGTTCAACGGACCATGATGGGAAAATAATCCGCACCCCGTGAAGTTGCTCCATCTAAAGCATTATCCATCCGATAATAAATAACAATATATTCAGAATAGTTACAGGATATTTTTGTTGCGTTTCCCTGTCTGGCATGTCTGTTGCTGAATAGCGAGGCGAAGAATGTAAAGAGGAGGTTGTCGTGGATCAAAAAAGATGCGGTCGTTGTGGCAAAGAGCTTTTGGGCGAGAGTGAGTTTTATTGTTCCGATTGTCAGGGAGATGCCGGGCATGAGAAAAAGAAATGGCGTTGGTATGCGATTTCTGCCGCAGCGCTTCTCATTCTTTCCGGAGCGACATTTCTGTACGCAGAGAAGAACGATTGGGAATTCTCCTGGGATGGCCTGGTCGGAAGGCCGGCGGCGCTGGTGAATGGGGATTCGATCTCCCGGACCGAAGTGCGTGCGAGGCTCAATATCAGTAAGCTCATGCTGGAAAAAGAATACGGGAAGGGGCTCTTTGCCGACGAGCAAGGCAGCGTGCTTTTGGGGCATCTGCAACGCGACCTGCTGGAGAAGATGGTGGACGAGCGGCTGGTGGCTCAGGAGGCAAGCCGACTGAAGATACGGGTGGACGATGACCGGGTTCAGCAGGAGATGCAGCGAATCGGCAAGGAAATATATGGAAACCGGGAAAATTTCCAGGCCAGCCTCAAGGAGGATGGAATTCCCCAGGAATACCTGATGAATCACTTCCGGAATCTTCTGATCAGTCAGGAGGTTGCAAAGGCAAAAGCACCCCCGGAAACCGATCCGGCTCCCTATTTCGTCGCTTGGCTGGAGCAGGAAAGGCGGAGCGCCAAAGTTGCTTTGAATCAAACCATCACCCCGTTGCAGGTATCTGCCCAAGGGGGCGGGTCGTGCTGCGGTTCGGGTGGGGGCGGTGGTACAAGTGGGGGTAGTGTTACGGGCGGCGGTGGAGGATGTGGCGGACGAGGCGGAGGCGGAGGCGGATGCGGAACGAAACAGGACGGCCCTGTGGATCAGCAATTGAAAAGCAAGGCCGGCGCGGCGGCGCTTGCCGAATATCGAAAGAAGAGTCCTGCCGAGAAAGAGGTGGAAGCCAAGGTGAGCGATTATGGATGCCACATCCAGGTGGATATCGAGAAAGAAGGCAAGACGGTCTGGTCTTATAGCTACCAGGACGGCAAAGTAACGGATAATTAGTTAGCAATACTAAAATTTTGCCGGATAGTCCCGGCGGTTCGTAATCAGGCGTTTATTTGGGGACAGATTTCAAATCTGTTCCCAACAAATTGACCAAGGAGGTGTTATGACGGAAACAAAGGTTGTTCGAATACTTTCGAGGCAGGCAATATCGGTTGCCGCCGGAATACTGGCGCTTGCGGGGATTCTTTTTTTCCTCTCAGCGGTAAAAGAGGCCGCCGCGGCCAATCCGGCCGAGGAGGTCGTTTACGCTGTAAAGGATTTCCAGAACGGGGATGCGCGATTTTACAGCTACCCTGCCGGCAACGGCGTTACGATCAAATACTTTGTCCTCAAGAGCTCCGATGGCGTGATCCGCGCGGCCTTCGACGCCTGTGACGTCTGCTTTGAGGCCAAGAGAGGCTATGAGCAGAAGGGAGATTTCATGGTCTGCAAAAACTGCGGACGCCGTTTTGTTTCGGTTAAGGTCAATGAGGTGACGGGGGGATGCAATCCCGGCGCGCTCAAGCGTGAAATCAAAGGGGATAAGCTCGTTATCAAAGTGAAAGATATCCTGGCAGGGAAACAGTACTTCGCCTCCGGAAAGGGCGGTGGGAGATGAATCTGTGGGATATCGCGCTCAAGAACCTGAGAAGGCGCAAGTCCAAAGCAGCTTTCGTACTCGTCGGTTTGACGATCGGCGTATCGGCCGTGGTGGTTTTCATCAGCATAGCGGAGGCCCTCACCCAGAACATCAACAGCAAGCTGGAGGAGTACGGGGCCAACATCCTGATCGTTCCGAAGACCGAAAACCTTCCCTTGAGCTATGGCGGGATTTCGCTGGGAGGGGTTCTTTTCGAGATGCAGGAGATCCACGAGGAGGAGTTGGCGAAGATCCGGGAGATCGCAAACGCGAAAAACGTGGCCGCCGTGGGGCCGATGCTGCTGGGGGCCGTCGAGATCGGGAGCCGCAAGGCGGTGCTTGCCGGGATGGATTTCCAGGTTGCTTCCCAGCTCCGCCCCTGGTGGAAGATTCAGGGAAGCCAGCCGGAGGAGGAGGGGGTTTTGGCCGGGGCGGAAGCCGCCAGGATCCTGGGGATCGTCGTGGGAAAGCCTGTGGCCGTGAACGGCCGGAGTCTCGTGGTTTCGGGAATCCTCGAAGCCACGGGTTCCCAGGATGACCAGATCCTCTTCACTCCCCTCGCCACCGCCCAATCGATCCTGCACAAGGAAGGTCGGATCTCTTTGGCTGAAGTGGCCGCCTTGTGCTCCGGTTGCCCCATCGAGGAGATGGTGCGGCAAATCTCCGCAATCATTCCCGGCGCCAACGTGATGGCGATCAAGCAGGTGGTGGAGGGCCGGATGGCGACGCTGAACCAGTTCCGCAAGGCATCCTATGGTCTTTCGGCAATCGTGGTCCTGGTGGGCGCGCTGGTGGTGCTGGTGACCATGATGGGAAGTGTGCGGGAGAGGACCGCCGAGATCGGCATCTTCCGGGCCATCGGCTTTAGGAGCAGCCATATCATGAAGATCATTCTTTTGGAGGCGGGGATCGTTTCGGTTCTGGCTGGAGTGCTGGGCTATCTTCTGGGCCTGGGGGCGACCAAGATCGCGCTCCTTTTCTTTGCTCCCGGAGGCGGCCACAGCGGCCACGGCATTGCCCTGCCCGTTGACCCCTGGCTGGCCGGGGCGGCCCTGGCTCTCGCCATCGTTCTGGGCCTGACGGCGAGTTTTTATCCTGCGCGCGTCGCTGCGCGGCTGGACCCCTGTGAAGCCCTGCGATCGCTTTAGGAGGAAAAGATGAGCTATATCCAAGTCGACAACTTGAACAAACAATACGGCGAAGGAGAGGCCGCGGTCCTGGCTGTTCGCGGCATCAACTTCGGTATTGAGTCAGGCGAATTAATCGCGATCATGGGTGAATCGGGATCGGGAAAGTCAACGCTGCTGACCGTGATGGGGGCGCTCAACAGCCCCACCCGAGGAAAGTACCGGGTGGATGAGATCGATGTCTATGCCCTCGGACAGGAAGAGAGGGCAGACTTTCGTCGGAACTATCTGGGATTCGTCTTCCAGAGTTTTCACCTGATCCCTTATCTGACCGTGCGGGAAAACGTGATGCTGCCGTTGACCCCGATCAAGATCGGGAAAAAGCAGAAACGGGCCATGGCTGAAGAGGCCCTTGGCCGGGTGGGCCTCGCCGGAAAGGGTGGGCGACTTCCCAACCAAATCTCTGGCGGCGAGCAGGAACGTGTGGCCATTGCCCGGGCGATGGTGAACAAGCCCCCCATCCTGCTGGCCGATGAGCCGACCGGGAACCTGGACACGAAGAACACCCGGGAGATGATGAACCTCCTTACACAGCTCAATTCCGACGGCATGACCATCATCATGGTCACGCACAATCCCGAGTGTGCCCAGTATGCCCGTAGGACTCTGCATCTGTCGGATGGATTGCTGATGGAAGAAGAAAATATAATTCAAAGGCAGGCGATCCTCGCGATGACGCACAGCCCGGAGAGTGCGGTTTGTGCACAGGGTGCGTCTGTCTCATAGACGGCAGGATTCAGTCATGATTGAAAGGAGGAAGCATATGAAGTCTCTCGTAATATCGTTTATTCTCCTGCTGTCAGGGGGAGTTTGCACAGCAAGTGTTTTCCGTGAAGGCCGTTGACCAGGATAATAATGTCCTGATAGATGAAGCGATAACCACCCTGCAAAATGGTTTTTTTGAAATGTGGCTTCCAAGTATGGCCATCGGATTTAGAAATCAAGGGAGTTTTTCTTTGGAGAGAGGGATTTTTTTATGTCTGCTGATGAGCCCGTTAAGAGCGCGAAAACCGACGGACCCGATTTGATCGCAAAGATTTGGGATTTTCTGACCTCCCTGAAGCTTGTTGTCATCCTTTTGCTGATCCTTTCCGCGCTATCGATTGCCGGAACCGTGATTGAGCAAAACAAGCCTCTTCAAGAATATTACCGGTTTTATCAACCGGGGACCGTTGCGCTATTCATGAAGCTCGGCCTTTTCGACATGTATCACAGTTGGTGGTTCGTCGCCTGCCTGTCGCTGCTGGCGCTGAACATCACCGCCTGCACGATAGACCGCTACCGGGGAATCATGGCCGGGATGCGAAAAAGAAACCTGATCCTTGACGAAAAACTTTCAAAATCCTTACAGAATCTGACAACGATCCAATACGCCCTCCCTTTGGATGCCGTAGAGAAGAAGATGACGGAGCTGGTCGGGAAGGGCTTTTCCGGCAAACACGTGGTCACCACGGCGGAAGACGGCAGCAGCCATTATTTCTTTGAAAAGGGGAAATACAGTCGCCTGGCCTTCTTCATGACCCACCTGAGCATTCTGATCATTTTCTTGGGTGCGATGGTCGGATCTTTCTTCGGTTACAAAGGGTATGTGAACATTTTAGAAGGGGAGGCGATTTCGCAGGTGGGAACCAGGGCCGGGAAGATTCAGAATCTGAATTTCCAGGTCAAATGCAATACGTTCGACGCTGAATTTTATCCCGGCGGCTCCCCGATGGATTATCGCAGCGACCTTTCCGTTCTGCAAGACGGGAAGGAGGTGGTCCGAAAAACCATCCGCGTGAACGATCCGTTGACCTTCGAGGGGATCACCTTTTACCAGTCCAGCTACGGCAGTCAGCCCGACCAGATCACACTCGATGTCGTGAACAAGGATGGTTCCCTGAGGGGAACGGTGACGGCGCCCTTCGGCCAGAGGGTCGATATCCCGGGTGTTGGCGATAAGATGGAAACAGCCGATTTTAAGGAACATTATCACATGTCGGACGGATCGGAAGGTGGCCGTGCGCTTGACGTGCATATCTTCCCGGAGAAGGGGCAAGAAGCCGAAGCGTGGCTCCTGATGAACAATCCCGACTATGATAAACAGCGCGGCGGCGAGTATTATCTCCGGGTGAATGACTTGAAACTGAAGAAATATACCGGACTTCAGGTCAACAAGGACCCGGGGGAGATTTTGGTATGGCTGGGCAGCATCCTGCTGATCGCGGGTATCATGATCGCCTTTTTCATGTCGCATAAAAAGCTGTGGATATCCTTGAGAACCGATAGAAAAGGGAGAAGTGAATTGACGATCGGCGGGACAGCGAACAAAAACCGCGAAGCTTTTGCAAGAGAGATGGAGCAGATGATTCAGAGCCTGAAGGAGGTTTCGTAATGACCAATTCTTTGCTATTCGGTATTTCCACGTTTGTCTATTTTTTCGCGATGGTGCTTTACATCTCCTACCTGGCGTTCCGGTCGGAGGTTCTGGGGAAGGTGGCTACCTTGTCTCTGCTCGGAGGCGTCGTTGTGGAGACCGCGGCGATCGGCTTGCGGTGGTATGAATCCTATGCGATGGGGATCGGACGCGCGCCTCTGACGAATATGTATGAATCATTGGCCTTTTTTGCCTGGACGATCGCGTTGACCTATCTTCTGCTGGAGAGAAAGTTCAAGGTCAAGACCGTGGGCGCTTTTGTAGCTCCGTCCCCTTTTCTCATCATGGCCTATGCTGCTATGAATCCAAATGATATTCAGCCGCTGGTTC
>CAIUXU010000460.1 GCA_903903205.1 uncultured Syntrophobacterales bacterium | reverse complement strand
GAAGACCATGCCTCGATAATGGCCGTTCGGCTCAACCAGGCCCCAGTACCAGAAGGCGGGGAACGTCAGCGCGACCAACGCCCATCCCCACCAGTCCGGGGTCCTCCTGCCTTCCCGGCAATAAGCGGAGAAACCAGAATAAAAGATTTGCCCGGCTGAGAGCAGGGCGATGTTGGCGCCGATAACGGTTGCCCAGCGCGGCAGCACCGACCCGATTCCGAAGACAAAGAAGCCAATGGAAAGCAGTTGCATGGCGACGGCCCAACTGCGGATAACCAGCGTGCCGGGCTGAAACCGGGCAAAAATCAGCAGCACCAGAGAAAGGCAAAGGCTCAGGCCGGCGGCAATACTGTAAAACACGAGGGTGACGGGTAGATCAAAAATGACAGGGCCTCCTGAGATGTCGTAATTACTTCGGAAAGTACTTCACGCCGGTGATATCCTTGAAATGGACGTCCTGCGTCCACAAGGTGGCGCCATGTTCCCGAGCGGTGGCCAAAATAACGGCATCGGCCATGGGCAACGCATGCTTCAGACTCAATTTGCTGGCCGCGACAGCCACTTTCGCGGTAAGATCGGCGACCAGCCCCTGCTGCATGGCGGCACACGCCTGCAAAGCGTCGTTCTCGTTCGACTCCCTCAATGCCACTTTGAAGACTTCATACAGGGTGACGGTGGGAACCACCAATTGCTCCGGCAGGTTGATGACGGGTGCAAAGTGTCCGGCATTGGGACCTTCGGCAAAGTATTCGAGCCAGCCAGATGAATCAACCACATTCATACCCGATCCTCCTCCCGCTCAAACTCGGTGTTTATCCCTTTGAGGAATCCTCTAAGTTCCGCGATGTCGCGCTCCGGAAACAGTTCGATCCTTCCCTCGTATTCGACAACCTGCATTTTCTGCCCAGGCCGGATCTGCAGGTTATCGCGTACCGGCCGCGGAATTACGACCTGAAACTTGGGTGATACTGTGACTGTAAGCATGCCATATCCTCCATCGATGATTTTCGGTATTACAGTATCGCAATCGATATCCACCGTCAATGGGAATAAATAAGGGCTCTGTCCCCAATAGTGCTTGCCAAACAAAGTGTCTCACGGGGCAGGAATAATTGCAGCACTTGGCCTGGAAGTGAAACAAAACCGTATCTTTCGTAGAATTTTTGTGCACGATCGTCTTTGGCATCGACAAACAGACCTATCAGGCCAGCTTGTTCTGCGATGAAGACCGTCCGATAAATTGCTTCCGCGAGCAGCAGGCCGCCATAGCCCTTTCTCTGGTATTTTCCGGAAACGGCAAGTCTCGCAAGGCGAACGGCCGGAAGTCCATGTTGTGGATATTTCTTTGCATATGCTGCGGGAAGATGCGTCGTTCTGACTTCGCAGAGCGTGAGAGTAAAATACCCGAGGATTGTGGCAGGTTTTTCCTGATCCGAGAGCACAAAAGTGCGTGAAATCCCTTTTTCGCCATGCTGCCGGGCCGTCGCCTTGAGAAAGGAATTCAGTTCCGGGACGCCACAATCAAATCTGGTTCGGTCGTGATGGCGCGCAAGGGGAACTATCTCCGGCACAAAAGCACCTCTCTCTGGTGCATAGCCTCTTTCAAACAATCATTCGGAGAGGGTGGATTCTCGATGAGGCCAAAAAAAGTTTCCGCGGCCTTGGTGGAGAGGGTGATGACCCGCTCCCTTTCAAGAATATCGTTGGCTTTGTCCAATGCGGACTGGACAAGGAATTGATTAAGGGTCGCTCCGACAGCCTGGGCCGCTGCAGCTATCCTCTCGTACACCTCAAGAGGCATTCGGGCTGGAATTCTCTCTTCGACTTTGTTAAGCGCCATGAGGCACCTCCTACTTTACCGGCAGACTATCATAATGACGCCAAAATGGCAACTATTTCACGGATAATTTGGGACAGCCACCAATTATTATTGCACACTCTCCTGTGGGCTTGTGGCATAGGGCCGACAAGTCAATCTCACGCACTTTGCAACCGTGGTCAATAAAAGTTGTGCAATTTAAAAGTTGAACTTGACATTTTCACAAACATCGGGCAAGGCGCCGTCGTGATTCAGCGAGACATCACAGCAGAATTGATTGGCGCCGCAAAAGAATACCCGGTGGTGACTGGCGATCTTGCGAAGAATTTCTTCCTTTGAGGCCAGGAATGATTATTGACCCTGAAGACTGCTATAGGTCATAAAGCCGCCCGACAGGTTATACACTTCTCCATAACCTTTCTGCTTCAGAATTCTCACGGCCGCATAGGAACGAATGCCCACGCCGCAGTACACGGCGATCTTTCTCCCCTGTGGCACCTCGCCGAGACGCCCCCGCAAATCATCCAACGGGATATTTACGGCGCCGCTGACCATGCCGCGCCGGTACTCTTCGACCGTTCTCACGTCGAGCAGGTAAAGCGTGTCGCCAAGCGATGCGAGTTTATCCCATGGGATCGTTTTCACTTTTCCTGATAACACATTTTCCGCAACAAATCCGGCCATGTTCACTGCATCCTTCGCGGAGGAAAAGGGCGGCGCATAACAGTGTTCGTAACCCGCCAAATCATAAACGGTCCCGTGCATGGAGATGTAAGCGGAGATCACATCGATGCACTTGTCCACGCCTTCAAAACCGGCCGCCTGCGCCCCCAGAATTTTTCCATCGGCCGGCGAGAAAAGAAGTTTGAGCGTCATGGTGGTGGCGCCGGGATAATAGCCGGCATGGCTGCCGGGATGAATGACGACCGACTCATAAGGAATCTGCTCCGCATCCAGCGCTTTCGACGCAAGGCCGGTCACGGCCACCGTCATGGCAAAGACTTTTACAACCGCCGTGCCTAACGTGCCATAATATTTCTTTTTGTTCCCTTCGATTATATTATCCGCGACCATCCGGCCCTGTTTGTTGGCCGGCCCGGCAAGCGCCGCAACATATCTCTTTCCCGTCAGCGGGTTCATAAACTCGATCGCATCGCCGATGGCGTAAATATTTTCATCGATTGTTTGCAGGAATTCGTTGACGATGATCCCCCGACCGACGGCCAGACCTGCTTCGGCGGCAAGCTTTGTTTCCGGCTTGACCCCCACGGCGAAGATAACGAAATCCGTGACAATCTCCCGTCCACTTGCCAGCAATGTCAGCACTTTCCCGGATTGATCGGCAAAGGATTTTACGCCGTCGGACAGGCAAAGAACGATTCCCCGGTCGCGCAGATTTTTATGTATGAGGACCGCAATTTCCAGATCCACGGGATTCATCACCTGCGGCAGGGCTTCGGCCAGAGTGACCTCAAGCCCCGCCTCCGCCAGATTTTCGGCCATTTCCAGCCCGATGGGGCCGCCGCCGACGACAAGCGCGGTTTTCGATGCATGGTTATCGATGAAATCCTTGATTTTAAAGGTGTCGCCAAGCGTGCGCAGCGTGAAAATATTTGCGTGCCCTATCCCCGGCAAGGGGGGGCGCACCGGTTCCGCTCCGGGCGCCAAAACCAGCTTGTCATAGCTCTCCTCATAGATCCGCCCCGAAGCCAAATCCTTTGCGGTTACTTTTTTTGCCGCCCGATCAACGGAGAGAACCTCATTGGATACGCGCACATCGACCTGGAAGCGCTTGCGGAAAGCGGTGGGAGTCTGCAGGACCAGTTCCTCCCTCTCCTTGATAACACCGCCAATGTAGTAGGGCAGGCCGCAATTGGCAAAAGAGATATGCTCTCCTTTTTCAAAGACAATGATTTCGGCTTCTTCGGAAAGACGCCGCAGCCTGGCGGCAGCCGACATGCCACCCGCAACACCTCCTACAATAACTACTTTCATGCTCCTCCTCCTGTTTCCAAAGATGTTGCTATAATGATGGTTCTAACCGCTTTCAGTGTCATTCCATATCACGATCGCCGAGAAATCAACAGCGTGTTATAGACCTCACCGTGGCAAAATATCAGGGTAAAATATCATTGACACCCAACCCGAGATTGCCTATGGTAACGCCAATAAATTTGAAAGGATTGCATCTATGAACATCATTGTTTCCGGATCACTGGCCTATGACCGAATTATGGACTTCCCCGGACACTTCTCCGATCACATCCTGCCTTACAAAATTCATACTTTAAACGTCTGCTTTCAGGTAAACGGCCTGAAGGAAAAATACGGCGGCACGGCGGGCAATATTGCCTATGCGCTCAAGCTGATGGGAGAAAAACCCGTCATCTCCGCCACGATTGGCCTTGATTATCAAAGATACTTCGACTGGCTGACGAAAAACGGGATCTCTACGGAAAGCATCAAAATCATCGATGAGGAATTCACGGCCGGAGCCTACATCACCACCGACCAGGACAACAACCAGATCACCGCATTCAACCCCGGGGCGATGCGACACTCTTCAGCGTTGGACTTCGACAAGCTCTCGCCCAAAGAAACGATCGTGATCGTCTCTCCTGGAAATCTTGACGACATGATGAATTACCCGCAGGCCTGCAAAGCCAAAGGAATCGAATACATATTCGACCCCGGGCAATCCCTGCCCCTGTGGGATGGAAAAGAACTGGTCCGGGCGATAGAGGGGTGCAAGATCCTCATCGTCAATGACTACGAGTTGAACCTGATCATCAAAAAGACCGGATTGGACAAGAAAGCTTTGCTGGGCCTGGCCGGGACGCTCATCACCACCCTCGGCGAGTCGGGCTCACAGGTTTGCACATTGGACAGCGAAATGGACATCTCTCCCGTCAAGGCAAGAAAAGTGGAGGACCCTACAGGCGCCGGCGATTGCTACAGGGGCGGTCTGATCTGCGGCCTTGTCCAAGGGAAAAATATGGAGCAAAGCGCCCGAATGGGCAGCACCTGCGCTTCCTTTGCCGTCGAATGCTACGGTACCCAGGAATACTGTTTCACCCCTAAAGAGTTCCGCGAGAGGCTAAATATTACAGACCGTACTCCTTAATGGAGATCTCCCTCATCCGAAATTTCTGGACCTTGCCCAGCAGGGTCATCGGGAATTCCCTGACAAATTTGATGTAGCGCGGCAGGCTGGGAACAGGCAGTTTCTCCCGGCAATATTGAAGAATTTCATCCTCCGTGGCCGAGGCCCCCTCTTCCAGCCTGATCCAGGCAGCCACATCCTCGCCGGAGGTTCTGGCGGGAACCCCGAAGACCTGAACGTTTGAGATCTTGGGGTGGCAAAAGAGGATCTCTTCAATCTCGGTGGGATAGATCGTCTCGCCGCCGCAGACGATCACATCCTTCATCCTGCCGGTTGTTCTCACATAACCCTCCGCGTCCATCGTTCCAAGGTCTCCGGTGTGGAGCCACCCTTCGGAATCGACGGCATTGGCGGTTGCGGCAGGCATCTTGTAGTAACCTTTCATGTTGAATCCCCTGGCGCAGATCTCACCGATGGCGCCGGTGGAAACCTCCTGGCCGCTCAGCGGATCGATCAGCTTTACCTCCACATTGGGAAGGGCTCTTCCGACCGTGGAAACCCGCAATTCCAGAGGGTCGTCCGGCCGGGTCATCGTGACCCAGGAGGAGGCCTCCGTCTGGCCATAACCGATCACGATCTCTTTGGCCCCCATCTCCCCGGCAACCCGCTTCATCACCTCCAGAGGACATTGTGCGCCCCCCATAATCCCGGTCCGCAGCGACTGGAGGTTGAATTTCCTGTATTCCGGATGTTCCATCATCGCGATGAAGGCGGCGGGAGATCCATAGATTGTGGTGCACCGTTCCGTCGCGATCGCCTCCAGAACCTTCTTCGGATCGAAAATTGCCGACGGGATGACCAGGGCGGCCCCCCTGATCATTCCCGCCAGAGCGACACAGATGCAGCCGAACATGTGGGAGAGGGGGACGGAGAGACAGAGCCGGTCCTTTTCCGTCAATTTTTGATTCGCCGCACTGGCCAGGGTTGTGTTGGCGATTCCAAAATGGGTTGACATCACCCCCTTGGGCGCCCCGGTTGTCCCGGAGGTGTAGAGCAGCGTGGCGACATCGGCCACATCGCAGGAACGTTGCCGTTCGGAGAGCAGGAGATCAGGAATCTCTCTGCCGGATTCCAGGCCCCCTTTCCAGGTCAGCATACCCGTGTGGGCCCGGTCCGATATCACAATGAGCCGTCTCAATTCCGGAAGGGATTGGCAATTCAGTTGCCCCGGCGCCGACGAGTCCACCTCCGGGCAGAGCTGGCGGATCATCCCGATATGTTCCGTGCCGGTTGTTCCTTCGGACAGAATGAGGGTCTGAGAATCGGACTGCCGGAGCTGATATTCAAGCTGCTGGGGCTGGGCATTCGTATCCAGGGTCATCAGGACGGCCCCGACCTTCACCGCGGCAAACTCGGTGATAATCGATTCGGCAAGGTTGGGTGTCCAGAGGGCCAGATGTTCCCCCTTCTGAATACCCAGTTTCAGAAATCCCCGGGCCAACTGATTCACGATGGTAAGCAATTCCTGGTAAGAATATCTCCGCCCCCCGGGAAGATCGATCAATGCCTCCCGGTCGGGGAATCGTGAGGCCACCTCATCAAAAAGATCTCCAATGGTTTTTCTGAGCAACGTTCCCATAAACGCCTCCTGTTTCAGGACCCATATTTTTTTGGATCCATACCAGCTAAAATCAATATCCACAAGCCGGAACGAAAGAAAATGATCGGCGGGCGCCGCGGAAATCCGCTGGCCATTCCGCGGCCGATCTGCTATGAGGAGCCCCATGAATGTAGAATGGATCAAGATCCCGTCCGAGCTGGAATGTCGGCGGATGGTTGCCGAAATGGGGATGCTGGACAATATCGTGGCCCATTGCCGGCAGGTTTGCCGGGTCGCGCTGCTGATCGTCGATCACCTGAACATGGATGGCCTGAACCGGGATTTGATCCGAGCCGCGGCACTCCTCCACGACATAACAAAGACCCGGAGTTTCCAGACACGGGAAGACCATGCCGAGACGGGGGCGCAACTGCTGCTGGAAATGGGCTATCCGGAAGTGGGGAGCATCATCGGCCAGCATGTCCGCCTGGACAGCTATTTTGCCTCCGCTGTCCCCCCATCCGAGGCGGAGATCGTCAACTACGCAGACAAGCGCGTGCTTCACGACCGGATCGTGCCTTTGGACGAACGGATGGGGTACATTCTCGAAAAATACGGCCGGGCGCCGCAATGGAAAACATCAATCCTTCTCCTCTGGGAAAAGACGAAGGAGCTGGAGGTGCGGCTGTTCACCGGCCTTCCTTTTGCGCCGGACGATATCAGCCGCCTTCTCGCGGAAGATTCTCCCGGAGAAATTACGGAACCGGATCCGCGCTGGTAACCGTGTTAAAATTGTGTCCGATCTGATCGACGGCAAGTTGAAGGGAACCCGTGGCGTTGCCTTGGAGGCACGTCGCAAGATGGAAGAAACCTTCGGCAACCTTTTCGATAGCCAAGAAACGACACATGGGAGCCCGATGAATACCCATCAAATAGAAACTGAACTCTGGGAAGCCGCCGACCAGTTGCGAGCCAACTCCAAGCTGACTGCCGCCGAATACTCCATGCCGGTCCTCGGCCTGATCTTCCTGCGCCATGCGGACAACCGCTTCAAATCCTATCTGGACGAGATCGAGAGAGCCATCCCCGCCCAGATACCGGCCACGCAACGCGAGCCCCTGATCAAACTGGAGTTCCAGGGCAAGGCCGCCATGTACCTGCCGGAGGAGGCCCGTTACGACTATCTGTCCGACCTCCCCCAGGGGAAAGATGTCGGCAAGGCTCTCGACGATGCAATGGACCTGATCGAGAACGAGTATGAGGTCCTCAAGGGGGCTTTGCCACGGGGATATACCGCCTTTGAACCCGGTCTGCTTGCGGAGATACTTAAAATATTCAATCGTGATTCGCTGAAAAAGGCCACTGGCGATGTCTTCGGCCGCATCTACGAATACTTTCTCAATAAATTTGCCCAAAGCGGCGCCCAGGAAGGGGGCGAATTCTTCACGCCACCCTCGCTGGTCCGGATGATCGTCAATGTGATCGAACCGGATCATGGCATTATCCTCGACCCGGCGGTCGGATCGGCGGGCATGTTTGTGCAGTCCGGCCACTTCATCGAGGAGGTGCGCCACCAGAACCCCAACGATAATGCCACCTTCTTCGGCCAGGAGAAATCCGACACCAACACCAAGCTCGCCCGCATGAACCTGGCTGTGCATGGACTCGACGGCAAGATCATCCAGGGAAACACCTTCTACGAAGACCAGCACACCATGCTGGGCCGCTGCGACTACGTCATGGCCAATCCGCCGTTCAACGTCGATTCGGTGGACACCAAGCGGGTAGAGGGCCATGTCGGCGAAGACGACCGGCTCCCCTTCGGTCTCCCCGGCACCAACGCCAAGACCGGGGCCATCTCCAACGCCAACAGCCTCTGGATACAGTACTTTTACTCCTACATGAACAGTACCGGCCGGGCCGGATTCGTCATGGCGTCGTCGGCATCCGATGCCGGCAACAAGGACAAGGAGATCCGCCAGAAACTGGTGGAGACCGGCCATGTGGACGTCATGATGGCCATCGGCCCCAAATTCTTCTACACCCGCAGTCTCCCCTGTACCCTCTGGTTCTTCGACAAGGGAAAAGCGAAAGAACGACTCGACACCGTGCTGATGATCGATGTCCGCAATGTTTACCACGTTGTCTCCGCCCGATCGCACATCTTCACCGAAGAGCAACTGGCAAACCTGAGCGCTATCACCTGGCTCTACCGGGGGGAACAGGAGAAGTTCATCAACCTGGTGGCCTTGTACCAGCGCCGAGCCGATGATTGGCTGGCCGCACTGCCGGTCCGGCTCGCAGCGGATGGCGAGACGGTGCAGGAACTGGCCGCCCTGCTGACCACCTTTGCCGATAAGGTGAAGCTGGCCGAACTGAACAAGGATATCCCCAAAGAGGAGCAGATCACCGAGGTCCAGTTGACCGCATTCCGGGCCGAGCTGAAAGCGGCCGGAGAGCAGACTGCCGCCATTACCCAAGATGTGGCCGGCCTGCTCAACAAGGCAGCCGCCGTTCGCGAAAAGATCGCCGCCGCTTCGACTTCGCTCAGCACAGGCCTGACCACCCATGCCGGACAGGTGACCTTACAGGCCGAACTGAATGCCCTGATGCCCATGCTGAAGACGACGCAGAAAGAGGTGGAAGCCCGCCACAAACTGTGGCTGAAGCTTCTCGATACAGCGGAAAAGAGTCTTTCATCCCGCAAGGCGGATGCCTACGACAATAAACGTGCCCGTGAGTTGAAGCGGGCGCTCACGGCGGCAGATCAGAAGAAGGATGACGAGCCAACCATCCGTGATCTAGCCTTGGAGGCGCTTAAGCAGGCGGCCTACTTCATCGGTCAGGTACACTGGCTGCATCACCGCTTCCCTCTCGCTGTATATGCCGATGTGCCGGGTCTCTGCAAAGCTGTCCACCGTACCGACATTGCGTCAAACGACTACAGCCTGACACCGGGCCGCTATGTGGGCGTATCCGCGCCGACGGAGGAAGACGAGGAGGACTTCCAAGCGCGGCTGGCTGAGATCCACACCGAATTAGAGGAACTGAACGCGAAGACGGTACTGCTGGCGGAACGGATTCGGGTGAATTTCGAGGAGCTGATGATATGAGCTGGCAGGAGGTAAGCTTTGAGGCTCTATACTCAGAAGACAGCCGTAACGGCGTTTACAAGCCCAAGGAATATCATGGATCAGGGGTTAGGGTGGTCAACATGGGAGAGCTGTTTGGGTATGATCGAATAGGAGATCAGCCGATGAGATTGCTCCAACTTACCGACCATGAAATGGAAAAGTCCTCCCTTCAAGATGGTGATCTTCTTTTTGGTCGCCGTTCTCTGGTCGAAGAAGGTGCAGGCAAGTGCTCGCTGGTCTTTAGGCCAACACAACCTATGACCTTTGAGTCCTCGATAATACGGGTTCGCCTCGATCAAGAAGCTGCTGATCCGCACTTCTATTATTATTACTTCAAGTCATCCGTTGGACGATCCAGAGTGATGGCCATTGTTAGCGGCGTCACAGTGAAAGGGATTCGCGGTAGTGAACTGAAAAAAATCCTTGTTCACCGTCCACCTATCAAAGACCAAATCAAGATTCGAGATTTTCTCTCCATCTACGACGACCTCATCTCTGCCAACCAGCGACGTATCCAGTTGCTGGAAGAATCGGCCAGGCTGCTGTATCGCGAATGGTTAGTGAAGCTGCGATTTCCGGGGCATGAAACCGTACCGGTCACGGATGGGGTACCGGAAGGCTGGGCATGGGAGCAACTGGGAGACATTTGTGATGATATTCGAGACGCCGTCGATCCAAATGAACTTCCTGCTGGCACCCCTTACCTCAGTATGGAACATATGCCACAGCGTTCCATATCTCTAACGGATTGGGATTATGCAAAAAAGGTCGGCAGCACAAAGCTAAAATTTTCCAATGGCGACATCCTTTTCGGGAAAATTCGGCCTTATTTCCATAAAGTTGGGATTGCCCCCATCAGTGGGATTACTTCCACTGACGTTATTACAATCAGAGCAAAGAGTCTAGATTTGTTACCATTAGTGGCACTCATAGTGTCATCGGATGCCTTTGTCGCTCACTCCGTCGCGACGTCCAATGGCACTAAAATGCCCCGTGCTAACTGGAAGGTTCTAAAAAAATGGCAAGTTCTTGTGCCTGATCCAATGCTACTTGCCGAGTTAACAAGTTCTCTAAATGCTGTTTTGGAACAGATACAGAGCATTGGCCTTCATAATAGATCCTTACGTCAAGCTCGCGACCTGCTTCTCCCCAAGCTGATGTCTGGAGCGCTGGACGTTAGCCGCATCAACCTGCCCAAGGAGGTCGCAGCATGACCGAAAAAAAGATTGTCATCATTGCCGGTCCCAACGGCACGGGCAAGACCACCTTCGCCCGCGAGTTCCTGCCGAATGAAGCCGGCTGCCCGATCTTCGTCAATGCCGACCTGATCGCCGCCGGACTCTCTCCGTTCCTGCCGGACCTTGCCGCAGTGAAGGCGGGCAGACTCATGCTGAGAGAGATCCACGCACATTCCCGGCTCGGCGTAAGCTTTTCCTTTGAGACCACCCTCGCCGGAAGAACCTATGCCCGGATGATCCCCGGCTGGCAGGCCGAAGGCTATCATGTGAAACTTCTTTTCCTGTCCCTGCCGTCGGCGGAAATGGCCATCGCACGTGTTGCCGAGAGGGTGCGGCAAGGGGGACATGACGTACCGGAAGCGGTCATACGGCGGCGTTTTGCCGCAGGACGCACCAACTTCGATAACCTGTATCGGGTACTGGTGGATTCCTGGGCGCTCTACGACAACGCCGGGGACGAACCGCAACTCATCGACTGGAGTGAAAAACCATGAATCAGAACGCAATAGAACAGGCAAAAGACGGTGACATGGCCGGTTCAATCCATGCCATCCGACGCGCCGCCAAACGTGCCCGCCAGGTTGCCGCGCAGACCGGCACCGCTTTGGTCGTCCGGCGTGGCGAACAGATTGACCGGGTCACAGTGAATGATGAGGATGCGTTACCGAAGCAAACAGCTTGATCCATAGTGGAGACCACATGCCCCGCAAGGACTACTCCGAAGACATCCTGATTCAACAGCCCACGGCGGAACTGCTGGAGCAGGAGCTGAAGTGGGAATCTGTGTTTGCCTACGATACGGAGGACTTTGGGCCGGACGGCCTGCTGGGAAGGGCATCCGATCGCGAAGTGGTGCTGCGGCGGGAGGTGGATGCCGCGCTGCGACGCCTGAATCCCGGGCTGCCGGATGAAGCATACCTTGAAGCCCTGACCCAGGTCATGAGTGACGACCTCACCAAGACCCTGGTGCAGATGAACGAAGAGAAGTACCGCCTGCTGCGGGATGGCGTGCCGGTCAAATATCGAGACATTACGGGCCAGATGACCGACCGGCGGCTGAAACTCGTTGATTTCGACGATCCGGCCAACCTGGAGAAGAACCGGTTTCTGGTGGTGCGGGAGCTGTGGGTGCAGGGGAGGCTCTGGCGACGTCGCCCGGACTTGATCTGTTTTGTCAATGGCTTGCCGCTCATATTCATCGAGTTGAAGCGCTACGACCAGCACATCGACAAGGCATTCAAAAAGAACTACAGCGATTACCTGGACACCATTCCGCACCTGTTTCACTGGAATGCGCTGATTATCCTCTCCAATGGTGTCGATGCCCAGTACGGCACCATCACCTCGATCATGGAACATTTCTCCCGCTGGAAACGGTTGAAGGAAGAAGACCCGGAACCGGAAAAGGCCCAGCCGCTCCTGCCGTTGCTCTTGCGCGGCATCCTGAACAAGAAAACCCTCCTCGACCTGGTGGAGAACTTCATCCTTTTTGACCGGACCGAAGGCGAAGTCCAGAAGATCGTGGCACGGAACCACCAATACCTCGGCGTCAATCGCGTGATCGACAAGTTGCAGTCGAAAGATCCTGTCGTGCGAGCCGAAGTGGAGGCGGGACGGTTGGGGGTGTTCTGGCATACCCAGGGATCGGGGAAGTCCTACTCGATGATCTTCCTGACCGAGAAGATCCACCGCAAGATCTCGGCGAAATACACCTTCGTCATCATGACCGACCGGCACGAACTGGACGAGCAGATTTTCGGCACCTACACCGGCTGTGGCGCCGCCACCAACAAGAAGGCGAAGGCCAGGAACGGCAAAGGACTGGAGAAGCTCCTGAAGGACAACCATCGTTATGTCTTCAGCCTGATTCACAAGTTCCACCGGTTGATTGATCAAGCCTACAGCCCGCGTGAAGACATCATCGTCATCTCCGACGAGGCTCACCGGACCCAGTACGGCCGCCTTGCGCTCAACATGCGCAAGGCCATACCGCGAGCCAAGTTCATCGGCTTCACCGGCACCCCATTGATTGACAACGCGGAGAAACAGATGACCCGCGAGGTTTTTGGCAAGTATGTCTCCATCTATGATTTCCAGCGAGCCGTGGCGGACGGGGCGACCTTGCCGCTCTTCTACGAGAACCGGGGGGAGAAACTGGAAATCGTCGATG
>CAIUXU010000459.1 GCA_903903205.1 uncultured Syntrophobacterales bacterium | reverse complement strand
GCTCGCAGAACTTGATCCATCCTGGGCTGCAGGAGGTGATCATCGGGAGTTTTCCTCCCTCCTTGACCCGCTTCAACAGTTCATTGCCTTCTTCGATGATCGTAAGGTCGGCCGTGAAATTCGTGTCGAACACCTTGTCAAAACCGAGCTTGCGGAGGGCGGCGATCATCTTTCCGGTCACCAGGGTTCCCGGAGGCAAGCTGAACTCTTCGCCAAGGGCGGCACGGATGGCCGGAGCCTCCTGGACGATCACGTGCTTCGTCGGATCCTGCAGAACCTTCCATACCTCATCCACCTCGTCCTTTTCGTAGAGGGCGCCGACGGGGCAGGCCATGATGCACTGACCACAGGCGATGCAGTTCGTTTCAACCAGCGGGAGATCGAAGGAGGGCACGACCCTCACTTTACTGCCGCGGAAGGAAGGGGTGAGGACGCTCACGGTTTGCACGGACTCGCACACTGTGATGCAGCGATGGCAGTGGATGCACTTCCGGCCGTCGCGCACAATCGAGGGGCTCGAATGGTCGATCATCCCTTCTTTCGGAAATTCGGGGATGTCGAAACGGAGCCGTTTCAAGCCGACCGCCTCGGCCACTTTCTGCAGCTCACAACTGCCATTCCGGACGCAGTAGTTGCATTCCGCCGGATGGTTGGAAAGCAGCAGCTCAACGACCATCTTCCGGGCCAGGCGCACCCTCTCGGTGTTGGTCTTGACGACCATTCCCTCGCTGACGGGAAATACGCAGGAGGCAATCAGGCTGCGCTGACCCTGCACCTCCGTCATGCAAACCCGGCAGGCGCCAGGGGTATGGCCAATTTCCATCCATGCGCAAAGGGTCGGGATCTTGATTCCGATCTTCCCTGCGGCTTGCAGAATGGTTGTACCCGCTTCCACTTCCACTTTCTTGTCATCTATTGTTAATGTTACCCGTGACATTGAAATATCCTCCTCGTATTGATGCAATCCCGATCAACGAATCCGGACCGGCGCCACGCCTCCGGATGGCGATCTCCCAAAGCCGAAACGCCCCGATCCATCAGCATGCCGCTAAATCTCCGCATCGCAACGCAGGCAGCGCGTTGCTTCCTGCAGGGCCTCTTCCATCGTGAAACCAAGCTCGACTTCAAGGAAGCTCTGCTTCCGTCCGGCGCCGTGCAGCTCGGACATATTCGTCTGCGGGGCTTCGGGGGTTTCCTCGTCGATCACAAACGGGATGACGATCTTCTCTTCGGCCGGTTCTTCGTAAGCCGGTTCGCTATTTTCCGCACGGATGGCGTCGTCGATCTCCTTTGCCGCCCTATGCCCGGCCGCGACCGCCGCAATGACCGTATCCGGTCCCGTCACGGCGTCTCCCCCTGCGTAGAACTTCGGATTCGTTGTCCGGGATGCCTCCCCCTTTGCCAAATCGAAGCAGCCCCCGCGGTTAACAGTGATGCCGCTATTCTTCGGAACAAAGGAGATGTCAGGCGCCTGCCCGATGGCAGCAATGACCGAATCCACATCGAGCGTGTAGTCGGAACCATCGATGGGGACAGGTTTCTTCCGTCCGCTCCGGTCAAATTCACCGAGTTTCATCTTCTGGCAGGTGATGCCGCAGACTTTGCCATTCTTCTCGATGATCTTCAGTGGTGCGACGAGAAACGCGATCTTGACGCCCTCCTCCTCAGCCGCGATGATCTCCTCGACGGCCGCAGGCATCTCCCTGCGCTCGCGACGGTAGAGAATCGTCACTTCGGCGCCGAGACGGGCAGCGCAGCGTGCCGCATCAATGGCGGAGTTGCCGCCGCCGATCACCACGACCTTTGAGCCCAGACTCTTTTCACTTTTCAGCCATGCAGTCTCATGGGCATTGAAATCTCTGAGGAACTCGACGCCGCCGTATACCCCTTTCAACTCTTCACCGGCGACACCCATTTTCTGGCTCTGGTGTGCGCCAGAGGCGAGATAGACACGATCAAAATCCTGGTCGATCTTCGCGAAGGGAATCTCCCTGCCGATGCGGGTATTGCACCGGATCTCAACACCGAGCGCCCTGATGTCGTTAATCTCCTTTTCGATGATTGCGCGCGGCAGACGGTAGGCGGGAATCGCCCAGCGGAGCATTCCTCCCGCCTCGGAGAGTTCTTCAAATACCGTAACCCTGTAGCCGCGTATCGCGAGATCACGGGCGGCTGTTAACCCCGCCGGACCGGCGCCGACGACGGCGATCTTCTCCTTCCGGGTGACTGGCGCCGGGGCACTTGTCGGCCGCGGCGCGTTGTCGGTGATGAATCGCTTGAGGAACTTGATCGCAATCGGTTCGTCCATAGCCCCCCGACGACACTT
>CAIUXU010000458.1 GCA_903903205.1 uncultured Syntrophobacterales bacterium | reverse complement strand
AGAGACACGATCAGTCGAGTTCTGGCTAATAAGGCTCAAGGAGTTTAATCTGTCGTAAAAAGAGTGCTAAAACAAGAAAGAGGCTTTAACATGAGTGATCAACAACAACCCGTTTTCACTGTATGAAAAAACATCATCTGACGGCCGCGCTGCTTGTGGCTATTTTCGCCGCCGGGGCGCTGATTGCCTGGTGGGCGGTGGCGCAGGCCGACCGCGATATGCGCGCCGACCTGCTTCAGCGGGCGCAAATTGTGGCGCAAGCGGTGAATGTCGAGCGCGTCCAGGCGCTCACCGGTACGGAGAAGGACCTGGAGAAACCCGCGTACCTTCGGTTCAAGGAACAGTTGGTCGCAGTCCGTTCGGCCAGCCCGCAATACCGGTTTGTCTATCTCATGGGCCGCAACACCGACGGCGCGCTGTTCTTCTTTGTGGACAGCGAATCGACCGGATCAAAAGACTATTCCACGCCCGGGCAGGTCTATGACGAAGCCCCGGAAGGTTATCGCCGCGTCTTCGTCACCCATAATGCCGCCACCGAAGGACCCTATACCGGCCGCTGGGGAACCTGTATCTCGGCATTGATCCCGATCCATGACCCGCAGGCCACCATAGCCGACCTCGCCGACCTCGCCAGCCCGGATGACGCCCGAGCGATGGTGCGCAATGCCGTTGACTTCTACCGGAAGAACGGTAGGGAGCGCTTCCTGAAAGAAATCAACAATCCACAGGGCGAGTTCTGCAAGGGTGATCTCTATGCGTTCGCCTACGACCCAAAAATGACCATACTGGCTCACCCGGTCAAGCCGGAACTGGTAGGACAGAACCTGCTCGACAAAAAAGATTGGTCCGGGGGGAAGTATTTTAGCAGGGAAATTCAGCAAGTTGCTCAGTCCAAAGGCAGCGGCTGGGTGGACTACGAATGGGAAAATCCGGCCGGCAAGCAACGGGATCCCAAGACCACATATATCGAACGAGCGGATGATCTCGTTATATGCGCCGGGGCTTACAAAGGGACCGGACCTGTCATCGCCGTGCTGGGTATGGACATCGACGCCCGCGACTGGAACTGGATACTTGCCCGCGCCGCGCTGCCGCCTGTGCTGCTGACACTGGCGCTGACGGCGATTCTGTTGACAGGTTCGGCGCTCCTGACTAAACGATCCCGGATCGCCAGAGCATTGCGACGCAGGCTGCGGCATCTCGAACCGGCCCTGACAGCCGCGATCGGACTGGTTCTGACCCTGTTTGCAGCCTATATGCTCCACGAATACGAGACCCGCGGCCGCAACAAAGCTTTTGCGCTACTGGCGGCGGGCCGCACAGTGGCGGTTGCCGAAATACTGCGCGACCTCCGCGATATCAAACTGGAAGGCTTCTCAAACCTCTACGAAAGCAGCGAGAAAGTCACTCCCGAGGAGTTCCGGCGGTTCACTGGCTATCTGACCAAGAACCAGACTGTCTATGCTTGGGAATGGATACCGGCTGTACCTGCGGCGGATAAGTCCCGCTTCGAGGAGGCCGCCCGCGCTGACGGTTTGACAGGGTTTGAGATTTGGCGGAAGGACGCGCAAGGGAATCGGGTCCCTGCCTCTGGACGCACAGTGTATTATCCTGTCTTCTGCATAGCACCATTGTCCGGCAAAGAACACGCCCTGGGCTACGATCTTGGCTCGGAACCGCTGCGCAGCGCCGCCCTTGAAGAGGCGAAACGCACCGGGCTGACCACCGGCACCGACCCTATCACCCTGATACTGGGTACGGGCAGTCAGAAAGGTATGCTGATCTACCGGCCTGTCTTCGGCGGCGGGGAACCGAGGCTACTGCGTGGCTTCACCCTGGCCGTGCTGCAAATGGGAACACTGATGAGGAGTGTGGTTCCGGACAACTCGGCGCTAATGCGCATCTCACTTCTGCGCAAGAACGCAGCATCCGAGTCGCTCGCTATCTCCTGGAATGCCGACAGTCCTCCGACCGCGTTGCTCTCCGTGACGCGCACCGTCTTTGCCTTCGGCAAGGTCTTTGGCGTGACCGCCCATGCAGGACCGGAGTTCATGAGCCTGTATCCGGCTCGGCTGGGTTGGCTGGCCGCCCTGACTGGGCTGGCGCTCACCGCCGCGCTCACTTTTGTGAGCAGCGGAATCCGCCGCCGGCGTGAAGAACTGGAGCAACTGGTCGCCGAGCGAACCACCGAGCTCCAGGATGTTAATATCTATCTTGAGGAAGCCACAGCACGGGCGAATCACATGGCGGCGGTGGCCGAGATGGCCCGCGCCGCCAAGAGCGAGTT
>CAIUXU010000457.1 GCA_903903205.1 uncultured Syntrophobacterales bacterium | reverse complement strand
ACTCGTTCCTCGTGGAGAGAGGGAAGTTGTGTAGATACCAATGCCTCCGGCCCGGCGCCTACCTGCCAGGACCCAGGGAACAACCACGCCGGACCGGAGGTCGGCGCTCCGCAGTCGGAACCGCTGTTTTCTTGCGCCCGGCCCTCGCGCCTTGCATGTTTCCGGCATGTCGTCGGAATCCAATTCAACCACCCCAGGCGCCTCGCGGCCCGGCCTGGACATCGTCGCCCTGCTCAAACAGCACGCGGGCGAGAACTACGAACTCCACTCCCAGCACGTCAACCCCGCCAACGTCCGCACCCTCAAGACCATCGGCTTCGACCGCTGCTACGTCCGCGCCGAGGGGCCGTACCTCTGGGACGTGAAGGGCGAGAAATACCTCGACCTCCTCAGCGGCTACGGCGTCTTCGGCCTCGGCCGCAACCACCCCGAAGTCCGCCGCGTGCTCAAGGAGTTCCTCGACGCCAATTACTCCAGCCTCGTCAAGATGGAGGCGCCGCTCCTCTCCGGCCTGCTCGCCGCCGAATTGAAGAAGCGCATGCCCAACCAGCTCGACTACGTCTTCTTCAACAACTCCGGCGCGGAAGGCGTCGAAACCGCCCTCAAATACGCCCGCTGCGCCACCGGCAAGCCCGCCATCCTCCACTGCAAGAAATCCTTCCACGGCCTCACCTACGGCGCGCTCTCCGTCAACGGCGACGAAAGCTTCCGCGAAGGCTTCGAGCCGTTCCTGCCCGGCGCCCGCGCCATCCCGTTCAACGACCTCGCCGCGCTGGAAGCCGAGTTGAAGAAAGGCGACGTCGCCGCCCTCGTCATCGAGCCAATCCAAGGCAAAGGCGTGAACATCCCGTCGCCCGGCTACCTGCGCGACGCCATCGCCCTGTGCCGCAAACACGGCGTGCTGTTCATTGACGACGAAGTCCAGTCCGGCATGGGCCGCACCGGCAAATTCCTCGCCATCGAACACGAAGGCCCCGGCATGGACCCCGACATCGTCGTGCTCGCCAAGACGCTTTCCGGCG
This sequence comes from uncultured Syntrophobacterales bacterium, assembly GCA_903903205.1. GTDB lineage: Bacteria > Desulfobacterota > Syntrophia > Syntrophales > UBA5619 > UBA5619. The sequence continues at coordinate 815 of CAIUXU010000457.1, read as the reverse complement.
GCTTCGTTCCCGTGGGCGCCACGCTCTGCAAGAAATGGATTCACGAGAAAGTCTTCTCCTCCATGCAGCGCTCCGTGGTCCACAGCTCCACCTTCAGCCAAGGCAGCTTCGCCATGGCGGCGGGCCTGGCCGCGCTCGACGTGCTGGACCGCGAGAACCTCATCGCCAACGCCGCCCGCATGGGCGACCTCCTCGGCAACGGTCTCCGCGCTATGATTCCGCGCTTCGAATTCATGAAGGAAGTCCGCAATCGCGGCCTCATGCTCGGCATCGAATTCGGCTCGCCGAAATCCCTCACCCTCAAAATGGCGTGGACCACCTGCCACACGCTCGACAAAAGCCTCTTCCCGCAAGCCGCCATTATCCCGCTGATGGACAAGCACCACATCATCACCCAGGTGGCCGGCCACGCCATTGACGTGGTGAAGCTCCTCCCGCCCCTGGTCATCACCGAAGCCGACGCTCAATGGTTCCTCACCGCCTTCGAGGACGTGATGGTGCAAATGCACAAATTCCCCGGCCCCGCCTGGGACGTGCTCACCGGCATCGGCAAGATGGCCCTGACCCAGCGAGCGAGGTAAGGCGCGGAACAGCTCCCGGAGCGCCGGCCTCCGGCCCGGCCCGAAGATGTCACTGTCCCGGGCACAAACGCGCCGGACCGGAGGCATTGGTATCTACACAAGTCGGGAAACGCCCTGTTTTCGAGGCTTTTCTCCCTCTCCTCCTGACGCAGGAAGGAGGAGAGGGCTGGGGAGAGGAGGCCTGTTTTCTTAGTGATTCCCCTCTCCCTGGCCCTCTCCCCACTCGTTCCTCGT
>CAIUXU010000456.1 GCA_903903205.1 uncultured Syntrophobacterales bacterium | reverse complement strand
CCCACGATCCTGGGAAACCTTTGGATGGCGCTGGAGGGCCACACCCGTGAGAAAGCCGGCTTGTCGGGCGGGAAAGTCCAGGATTATCTGAAAAAGCGCAACCCGCTCTGGAACATGGTGGGCCGCGTCGCCTTCCATCTGGCGGAAAATAGGAAGAACGAGGCGCGCCCCTTCGGCTTTCTTGTCACCTACACGACCCGCCTCTCGGGCCAGGCGAAACCACAGTTCCTGCCGCTCGGCAAAGCCTTCCGGGAGTTCGCCGACGCCGGAGACCGCCGGGGGCTGCTTACCCTGCTGACGCCGCTCCAAAGGGCGTCCGAGTCGAGCGCGCTGATCCGGGAATTGGTCGAATCGGGCGAGATCTTCCATCCCCTGGCCTGGACGGTCCGGGAGACACGCCGCTTCCTCGACGATGTTCCGCACTTTGAATCCGCGGGCGTTCTGGTTCGCATACCCGGCGCGTGGCAGGGCCGCGGCAGGCCCCCCCGTCCGCAAGTGTCGGTGACGGTCGGAACCAAAAAGCCCGGCGGCCTGGGCATCGGCGCCCTTCTCGATTTTTCCGTCGGCCTGACGCTGGATGGTGAGGAACTGACGGAAGAGGAGCGTCAGCGGATTCTGGGTGAAACCTCCGGTCTCGTCCTCCTCCGGGGAAAGTGGGTGGAGATCGATCGGGAAAAGCTTTCGGCGCTCCTCTCCTTCTGGGAAAAACGGAAGGAAGAGGATGGGGGTGAGGGGCTCTCCTTCTCCGAAGGGATGCGCCTTCTCGCCGGGGCCGGCATGGAGGGCAAAAACGCCACTCCCGATGCGGAAGCTTCCCGGGAGTGGATGCACGCCGATGCCGGGGAGTGGTTCCGGTCGATCCTTGCCGGGATGCGCTCCCCCGAGGGAATCGCCCCGGTCGATCCCGGTCCGGATCTGAAAACGACGCTTCGACCCTACCAGCAAACGGGGGTCGCATGGCTTTCGTTCATGCATAAGCTGGGGCTGGGGGCCTGCCTCGCCGACGATATGGGGCTGGGGAAGACGATCCAAATCCTGGCGCTCCTCCTGCTCCTCCGGCAACGGAAGAGCTCCGGCGCGTCGGCATCTTCCGGAACACCGGCCCTCCTCGTCGTCCCCGCATCCCTCGTGGCGAACTGGAAGGCCGAAATCGGCCGTTTCGCGCCGTCGCTGGAGGCATTCTATGCCCATCCCTCCGAAACGCCTGCCGCCGCCCTCTCGTTGATGGCGGACCCGCAGAGACGGGACGCGATGATTTCGGGGATGGACCTCGTGATCACCACCTACGCGATGGCCAACCGCATGATGTGGCTCCGGGAGGTTTCCTGGGGGCTTCTTATTCTGGATGAGGCGCAGGCGGTCAAAAATCCGGGGGCGAGACAGACGCGGGCCGTGAAGGCGCTTCAGGGGAAAACACGAATCATCCTCTCCGGAACCCCGCTGGAGAACCGCCTGGGCGATCTCTGGTCCCTCTTTGATTTCCTTTCCCCGGGCCTTCTCGGAACGGAAAAAGTCTTCAGCCGGTACACGAAGGGAGCGGGGGAGGGGAAGGACAACGCTTATGCGGCTTTGCGTACCCTCGTGCGACCCTACATCCTCCGGCGTCTGAAGACGGACCGGCGCATCATCGCCGATCTGCCGGACAAGGTGGAGGTCAAGGTCTTCTGCCCGCTGACGAAGATTCAGGCGACCCTCTACGAGGAGTCTGTTCGGGAGATGGCGGAGAAGCTGAAGGAAGCCGATGGCATCCAGCGGCGGGGGATGGTCCTGGCCTATCTGATGCGCTTCAAGCAGATCTGCAACCATCCTTCCCAGTGGCTGGGAGATCAGGCTTACGGAAACGGGGCGAGCGGAAAGTTCCAGCGCCTCCGCACCCTCTGCGAAGAGATCGCCTCCCGGCAGGAGAAGCTCCTCGTTTTCACACAGTTCCGCGAGATGACGGAACCGCTTGCGGCGCTGCTTGCGGAGGCGTTCCTGCGGCCGGGGCTTGTTCTGCACGGGGGAACGGGGGTCGGAAAACGCCGGGATATCGTCGATGCTTTCCAGCGGGAGGAGGGGCCGCCCTTTTTCGTCCTCTCCTTGAAGGCGGGAGGGGTAGGGCTGAACCTGACAGCGGCTTCGCATGTGATCCATTTCGACCGCTGGTGGAATCCGGCGGTGGAAAACCAGGCGACGGACCGGGCGTACCGGATCGGTCAGAAAAAGAATGTTCTCGTCCACAAGTTTGTCTGCCGGGGGACCATCGAGGAGAAGATCGACGCCCTGATCGAGGGGAAGAAGGAGCTGGCGGAGAGCATCCTCGGGGCCGGAGAGGAAAAACTCCTCACGGAGATGCCTGATGATGAACTGATTCGGTTTGTCGCTCTCGATCTGGCCCGCGCCCTGGATGAAGAAAACGGAGATGGAGATGAGAAGAAAAGGAGGAGCAGCGGATGAGCTGGGGAAGAGGAAGGGGTGGGGGCAGGGACTGGGGAGGGTGGCCGCCGTACGTGCCGGTGGCGGAGCGGCGGGCGAAAGCCCAGAAACACGCGGAGAAGATGCAGAAGAAGGGGCAGTCCCTCTCGCCGGTGGTCATCAACGGGCGGACCATCGCCGCCACCTTTTGGGGAAAGGCCTGGTGCGAAAACCTGGAGCGGTATGGCGACTACGAGAATCGCATCCCGCGGGGCCGCACCTACGTG
>CAIUXU010000455.1 GCA_903903205.1 uncultured Syntrophobacterales bacterium | reverse complement strand
GGGGTTGATATCCACGTGGCATTTGACACAGGGGATATTTTTGTGGGCGGAATTCTGCAATTCAGCATCATCCACATGCATGGAAATTTTCTTCCCGTCCGTAGCAACCTTATGAACCGTCTGCTTCGAGTGGCACTTCAAACAAACTCGATCCGACAGACCCGTTGCGACGCTGTCCTTGCGCATTTTGTGGGAGAGATGGCAGTCCGAGCAGGCGGGAATCGCCCCTGGTTTTTCTTCCCACATTTCGCCTCGAATCACTCTCATATGGACCTGTTCGATCTTGGTGTGGCACACTTGACAGGTCTTCGCGATGTTGTAGGGAGAGGTGGACGCCCGCGCATCAAAATGGGGAAGAATGAGGTGGTTCCCGTGGCAATCGTTGCATGTGGCGGTGACGATCAGCCCTCGCTTATACAAACCCACCCCGTGAATGCTCTGGGAATAGTTGTCCAGGATATTCTTTTCCGGGATATCGTAGGTTCGGGCGACGGGCGCGCCTTCCCGGTGACATTTCCCGCATAGAACGGGAATATTCATTTTGTAGGTGAGGGAGTTGGGGTTCTTCTGTGGCAGAATATAGTGGTTCCCGTGACAATCGGAACAGGTGGGGGCATAGGGTTCCTTTTTCGCCAACGCTTTGCCGTGAATGCTTGTCTTGAAATCCTTGTCCGGATCACTATGGCAGTTGCCGCATTGCACGGATCCCAATTTTTCGGGATGGGGAAACTCTTTTACATCCGCATCCGAATGACACCCGGCGCACCCCGCCTGCTTGTGAACGGAGCGGGAAAATTTCTTCAAGTCGACGTAAAGGGAAACGGTTTGCCCCTTTCGCTTCGTGGTCATCTTTTCATCCGAATGACACTGCATGCAGTCATCAACCGTGGCTGCGAACACAGCGGAGGAAAAAATCAGGGAAAAAACAATGGGAAACAGCCAGGCTACGATTTTATTGATTCCTTTGAATTGCGTGCCCATCATAAAGCGTTACCCTTTCTTTACCCGTTATCGTCTTGAAGAATCCCTGTTATCAGTTTTAACATCATTGCTGCAAGAGAGATCGCCTGTTGGTTGTGCCCCCTCTTTACATGACGGACATGATCTTTGTCAACTGTGTAAGCAAGACAGGCTGGGTGAAAAGCCCCCTGATTTTCAGCCGCCCGGAAACGAGATGGGCCAAGACCCGCCGGCCAGCCTCATCAAAATACCAGGGGAGTCCCCCGACGATCCGGAGCGCGTTCAAGTCCATCACAAGATCGGAGGTTGTCCGGATCACGATTTCCGGACGACCGACGATCCCTTCTTCGATCCGAAGCTTTCCCGACGCAAAGAGCAAAGTCACCACTGTTTCGATGTCAACAAGCTCGATGGCGACGGCCCCGCTCATGTTGTCATGGACCGCCCGCTTTTCCGGGCGTTGCGTCAGGTTCGCCGTCAGCAGATCCGCCAGGATCCCGGCAAACGGAACCGAGGTTGCCCGGTTTTCGATGAATCCCTCTTCCATGATGGCCTCCGCTTAGAACGCTGCCCGGTAAACGGTGAGAACCTCTTCCTCGTCAAGAACCATGCGTGGGTTGTTAACGATCGCTCCGTCGGAGAGACTGAGCGCCGCCGCCTTTACCAAATCTTCCTCCTTTGTTCCCGTTTCCGAAAGACGGAGCGGATGGCCGATCCGCCGGAGGAAGGCGCCCATTTCAATGATGGCCGCCCCCGCGGCCGCGAGCTCATCCATCCCTTTTTCGCGAACCCCCAAGGCTTCGGCGACCATCGCATAGCCCTCCGCGGCCTCTTCCCGGTTGAACGCCATGACATGCGGGAGGAGTATCCCGTTTGCGATCCCGTGGGGAACACGGGCAATCGCACCAAGAGAGTGGGCCATTGCATGAACCAGGCCGACCATCGCATTCCCGAAGGCCCAACCAGCCATCGTCGCGGCAAGCTGCACCTGCCCGCGGGCCGCGAGATCCGCGCCGTTCTGTGCGCAGACCGGAAGACAACGGTGGAGCAAACGGATCGCCTGCATCGCCAGCCCGTCCGCAATCGGTTCACGCTGAATCGACTGCAATGCCTCCACGGCGTGTGTCATCGCATCCATCCCTGTCGAGACCGTGAGCAGCGGCGGAAGCTTCTCCGTCATCTTCGGATCGAGAATGGCGATCCGTGGCGTGTTGAAATGCTCGACGATCAGGATCTTCTGCCCCTTCCGCTCATCGAGGATAACCGCCATACTGGTCACCTCGCTCCCCGTCCCTGCCGTCGTCGGGATGACGATGTGCGGCGTCTGCGGCCGGGTGAGAAGCTGGATTCCCTCAAAGTTCTCGAGGCCGCCCCCCTCCGTTAGCAGGATGCAGATCCCCTTTCCCGTGTCGATCACGCTGCCGCCCCCGACGCTGACAACACAGTCCGCCCCTTTTTCGCGGGCGAAAGCCGCGGCGCGGTTCACGACGCCGATTCCCGTGTCCTGGGGCACGTCGCTCCAGACGCCGGCGCACCGCTCTCCGAGCGCCTTCAGAACACCCTCAACCAACCCTGCCTTCATCACCCCCGGATCGGTCACGACCAGCGCCCGACGGCAGCCGAGGCCGGCCATCTCCATATCGACGTCGCGCGCGGCGCCGGCGCCAAAGACAATTTTTGTCGGACCAAAATAGACAAACGCCAGATCCTGATCGTACGCCATAAATGCCTCCCTGGGCGGATTTGCCGCCCTCCCGTCAAGCCTCGTCCGGCCAGATGGTCTCCATTTCACAGAGCAGATCGATCACCTTGTTCACGGTCTTGATGTTCCGGACCACATAGGTCAGATCGCCCTTGAGTTTCAGCTTTCCCTGCATCAGGGCCTTCGTGGAATCGACTTCCTTCTTCGCCACCTGTTTCCATCTGGCAAAATCGCCTGACATGACAAAATTGGCGCTCTCCGCCTTCGCCTTGTCACAGATGAGGAAATCCCGCACGTCGCCGTGCCAGTAATCCGTGAAGACATAAATCGGTTCAGGAATCCCCTTCTCCGGATCGGGGTTTACGATGATCGCAACACTTCCCTCCCAGTTTTTTGCGATCTCCCGATACTCCTTGGACGTTGCAATCTTCTCCTTCCACGCGTCGAGCCACTCCTGTGTCATTGCATTGTATTTTGCCATCTTTTCCTCCTTGATTTACGTGTTTTTGTCATTAGGGATAGAGCCTCTTCCGGAGATCGTCGAGGCCCAGCTCCCGGAGTTTTTCCTCCCGCGGGAAGCCCCGTTCATCGAGCCCGCGGAGCGCGTAGTACTCGCGCTTCAGCCTCTCGACGTCGGGAACCGAACCGGCGCCGGCCCCTTCCTTGAGCGGCGTCATGATTCGCTTCGGAAGCACGTCGTCCTTTTCCGTCACCCCGAGCAGGTTGTTGATCCCCCGCTTCAGCGTCCAGTCGCGGGCGCCGCAGGCCATGAGCCCGTCGAAGTCGAGGTCGAAGCCGGTGATCGCGTTGAAGGCGTCCCGGATCGTCTCCGGTTTCAGGCAGTCGGTGAGGTAGTGGCAAATTGAAAGCGAATTGCCGAGAATGCCGTAGTTCTCCGCGTGGAAGACGAGCTCCGCCTTCCCCTCGCTCGTCGTCCCCTGGTAGTCGTCCTTCATCGGGAAGAGCTGCGGCCAGGAGGCCATTCCCTGCTCCGTCGCAAGGACGGCGTGCTGAAGGTGGCAGGCCCCCCGGTTCGACATCATGTATGCAAGCCCCATTCCGTGAAAGCCGCGCGGGTCGTGCATCGGGAGGTCGAGCCCCTTGACGTGGACGACCGCGTCCTCGGCCCCTTCGCCGATCTTCCGGGCGGCCGCAAGGCTCCCTTGCGCGAGCAGGTCGCCGAACCCCTCCCGCCGGGCGATCCGCGGAAGAAGCGCAAGCACGCTCTCCATGTTTCCCCAGGAAAGGTCGAGGCCGTCCGTCTCCTTCACGGTCAGGGTCCCTTTTTCAAACAGCTCCATCGCCCAGGCGATCGCCGCCCCGCAACTGATTGTGTCCATTCCGAGGCGGTTGCAGATCTCATTTGCCTTGATCACCCCCGCGAGATCCCGGTTCATGATCATCGTCCCGAAGACGCCGCAGGTCTCGTACTCTGGCCCCGGACCCTCCTCCGTTTGGAACGGACCGTCCGGAACCTTGACAACCCGCTTGCAGGCAACCGGACAGTGGGCACAGGCATGGGCGCGGGTGAGGTAGGTTTCGGAAAGCGTCGGACCGCTGAGCGCGGAGGAGAGGTCGAAATCTTCGCCGACAGACCAGTTCTTGACCGGCACATCCCCGTTGATCATTCCAAGGTCCATGTTCGCATCGGAACCCATCGCGTGAAGAGAACCGGCCAGCGCCGAATCCTTGACCTCACGGATCGCCTCCTTTTGCAGCTCCCGGAAACGGGCCTCATCGGCCTTTGTCAGCTTGCCTTCGCCACGGACCAGGATCGCCTTCAGCCGTTTCGCCCCCATGACGGCCCCGAGACCCGTTCGGCCGACAAAGTGGCCTTTGTCGTTTCCGATCGCGGCAAACCGGACAAGGTTCTCTCCGGCAGGACCGATGACGAGCGTTTGCGCCCTCTTGTCGGTCTCTTTGAGAAGATCCGCGGTTTCGTAAACATCCTTCCCCCAGAGGCGGTCGGCGTCGGTCAGCTTCGCTTCACCCTCCACAATCGAAAGAACGACCGGCTTCTCCGCACGGCCGGTGATCACGATTCCATCGTACCCCGCCTTCTTCAGCTCTGGCCCGAAGGTTCCGCCACAGGCCGACTCCCCCCAGATCCCCGTGAGCGGAGACTTGGCGCAGACCGCGAAACGGGAGGTCCCGGGGAAACCGCTTCCCACCATCGGCCCCGTCATCACCATCAGCGGGCTTTCAGGGGCGAGGGGGTCGGCATCGAGCGGGTAGCCGTCCAGGAAGAGCTTCGCCCCGAGGGAGCTTCCCCCGATGAACTTCCGCAAGCAATCCTCTTCCACCGTGAAAGGAGAACAGCGACCGTCCTTCAGGTCCACACGCAGGAAACGCCCGGCATAACCATTGACCATGTTGCACCTCCCAAATTGTTACGGCTACGGAAAAAAGAAAACCGGAATCGTTCGCCCCTTCCCGGCACAGGGCCTTGCCACCGGCGCGGAAAAGAGAATCATCTGTCATCGAAAAGG
>CAIUXU010000454.1 GCA_903903205.1 uncultured Syntrophobacterales bacterium | reverse complement strand
CAGCATCTGGACATGTCCATGATCGATGGTTTGTTTGCCACCCTCGAGAACGCCGTAACCCGTTACACCATCAATGGGGAGATTCCCACGCCGCTGGGTGGAATTCATCCCTCCATCACCCCTTTTCAAGGTTATCAGACGGCGGATTCGTGGATTATAGCGGCCGCCGGAACGGACCAGCTTTTCGCAAAGCTTTGCAAAGTCATCGGTCTTGAAAACCTTAGCGCTGATCCCAGGTTTGTAACCAACCCGCTAAGAACCCAAAACCGTCGGGAGCTCAATGTGATCCTGGATCCGGTGATGAAAACGAAAACGACAGCGGAATGGGAAAAGATATTTGAAGAGGCCAGCCTTCCTTATTCACCCATCAACAACATGCAGCAGATCTGCGAGGATCCCCACATCCGCTACCGGGGAATGCTTGCAGAGATTGACCAGCCGGCCGTGGGCAAGATGCGGATCGCCAACTCCCCGATCCGCCTTTCGGAAACACCCGGGCATGTGTATGCACCGGCGCCCCTTCTGGGCGAGCATTCCGAGGATGTCTTGCGGGAGGTTCTGGGGTATTCCCAGACAGAGATTGACAAGCTGAAAGAGGACCAAATCATCAATCGATCCGTGTAGCCCGCATCACAGGCGGCGCCGGACCAAGGGTATTCTAAAAGCATCCCTGACAATGTCTGCCCGTACCGTGTTCCTTTGGGTTTTCTTTCTTGACACGTTCTCGCGGCGTGTGTTAGCGTCTGGCTCAGTGGGAACCATGAGTTGTTAACACTTTGAAAACATTGAAAAGAAGATGACCTATGGATGAAGTTGACCTCCAGGAGCGAAACACTTTCCTGAGACAGACAGAGGCGTGCTTCGACCGGAACGAACTGCCGGCGGTCCTGAATCTGGCCGAGGCGAGACTGAAACGGACCCCCGGGGATCTGGACGCCCGGATCGTGATCTGCCGCGCATGGCTCCTGCAGGGGAGGCTGGACGAGGCCAGAGATATGCTGAGAGAAATGGAGGATATCCTCGCGAGCCTCTCCCAGATCTATGCCTGCATGGGTGATATCTGCATGAAGAAGGGGATGAAAGATTCAGCGGATGAATTCTACCAGAAGTTCAAACTTCTCAGCGCCGGTGCGCCGCCGTCCCGGGATATTGCGGAGAGATTGAACGAAATGACGGAACTGCAAGAGGCGGACGCGGAGGGCGATACAGAAATCCCCACCGATTTCCAGACGGTAACCCTCGCCGAACTTTATATCCGACAGGGCCATCTCCAGTTGGCGGAAGAGGTCCTGGAGAAGATCCTCGGGCAGGATCCGCAAAATGAGAAGGCGGAAGGGCTCCGTCGGGAAGTCAGTGAGCGGCTCCTTCAAGGGGTGGCCGGGCAGCAATATCAACATGCGGGGGTCATTGCCGAGCTTTCCCGCTGGCTGGACAATATCGGCAGGTTGCGTGCCCATGCAGCATGATTCGGCGGCCAGTGCGGCGAGGATGAATCACCTGCGGGAGAAGTTTTCGGAGACGGACGCGCTGCTCATTCTGGGCGCAAAAAATATCCGTTATCTGACCGGATTTACCGGCGGCGACGGCGCTCTGATGGCCGGTCCGGACTGGATGACCCTCCTCGTGGACGGGCGGTATGTGACCCAGGCGCGGGCCGAAGCCCCGGGGATGGAGATCTTTGAATTCCGTAATCGGGTGGAGGGGGTTGCGGTGGTGGCCGGGCGGCACGGGGTCGGGTCCGTCGGTTTTGAATCGCCGGTTCTCTCGGTGGCAGAGTATCTGAGGTTGAAGGAGGCGCTTCCGGAGGTGAAGCTTCGGCCGCTTCCCAAAGGTTTCGAACTCCTCCGGGCCGTCAAGGATGATGGCGAGATTGACCGGATTCGTGAGGCGGCGAGGATTTCCGGAGAGGCCCTCGCTTCGGTCCGGGAGATGATCCGGCCGGGTGTCCGGGAGGAGGAGATTGCCCTCGAACTGGACTTCCGGATGCGGCGGGGCGGGGCGGAACAGGTCTCCTTTGAGACGATTGTCGCGGCGGGGCCGGATGCGGCCCTTCCCCATGCGACGCCGGGCCGCCGCGAGATTGCGGATGGGGATTTTGTGATGATCGACTACGGCGCGGTCTGCGACGGGTACCACTCGGATGAGACCTGCACGTATGTCGTCGGTCACGCATCCGATCGGCAGCGGGAAGTTTATCGGCTCGTGCTGGAGGCCCATGACCGGGCGATCCGGGCGGTCCGGGCAGGTGTCTCCTGCGGGGAGATCGACCGCGTTGCCCGGGCCTGTCTTGCTGAGGCCGGGATGGCTGGTTATTTTTCCCACGGTACCGGTCATGGCGTGGGTTTGGATGTCCATGAGGCGCCGCGTCTGGCCTCCGGAAGGGAAGAGATTCTCCAAGCCGGAATGGTGGTTACAGTGGAGCCGGGGATCTATCTCCCGGGCGTCTGGGGGATCCGGATCGAGGATACGGTCCTGGTGAAACAGGATGGGTGTGAAATCCTGACGCGGACCTCCAAGGAGCTTGCCGTCATTGAGCACTGATTTGTGGCGGCGGCAAAATATTCTTAAGAAAAAAGGTGTCCTATCATGAAAGTATTTCCGGAGGATCTTCTGTACAGTCGCGAGCATGTCTGGGTGCGGGTTGAGGGTGATATCGCTACCATCGGAATCACGGACCATGCCCAGGAGAAGCTGGGTGAGGCCCTTTCTCTCGATCTTCCCGAGGCCGATTCCTATGTGGAGTGGAACGAGCCGTTCGGCAGCATCGAAACGGCGAAGGGGGTCGTCGAACTCATCTCACCGGTCAGCGGGGTGGTGATCAGCGTTAATGAAGATATCACGGATGATATTGGAATCATCAACAGCGATCCGCATGACACGGGATGGCTGATCATTGTCGAGATGGAGGAGCTGGAAGAGCTGGACGACCTCCTGGATGTTAACGGTTATCAAGAGTTTGTGATTCAGGAGACGGAGGTCGATTGACCCATTTTGAGGGAGTGGAGAAAAGGCGAATGGATATCCGGGTCTTGATCAGGGATGAAGTCCTCTCCCAGAAGGCTTATGCGGTGGAACATACCGCCTGTCCGATCAAGCTGGATGCCAATGAAAATCCGCTGGCGATTCCCGAACCGCTTCGGGAACGGTTCGCAGCGACGCTTGCTTCCATATCGTTGAACCGGTATCCCGAGGCCGGTTCCCCCACGCTGGTTGGCCGTTTCGCGAAGGCCCTGGGCGTCGGGGAAGACCAGGTTATCCTCGGCAACGGGTCGGACGAACTGATTCAGATTCTCTGTATGACCATTGCGCGTCCCGGGGCAGAAGTGATGATCCCGGTTCCCACCTTCGTGATGTACCGGATCTCCGCCCTGAATGCCGGCTGCCGGGTCGCGGTGGTTCCGTTGGACGGGGAGTTTGATCTTGATCTTGCGGCGATGCTGGAGCGCGCCGCCACGAACCCTCCCGCCTTGACTTACCTCGCCTCGCCCAACAATCCGACCGGAAACTGCTTCCGCAGTGAACGGATCGAAACGATCCTCGAGAAATTTCCCGGAATTGTTGTCGTGGATGAGGCCTATTTCCACTTTTCAGGCCGGACCTTTCTTCCTCTCCTTGGCCGGTATCCGAATCTGGTCATCCTCCGGACGCTCTCCAAGGTGGGGCTCGCGGCCATGAGGATCGGTCTTCTCATCGGACCTTCGGAGCTGGTTCATGAACTCAACAAGGTGCGCCTTCCCTACAACATGAACGCCCTGTCGCAGGCCGCCGCCGGCTTCTATCTCGACCATGAGGATGCCTTCCTGAAACAGGCTGAGGAGATCCGACAGTGTCGCGGCGAGCTTTTTTCAGCCATGATGGCGATCCCCGGGATCCATCCCCGGCCGACGGATGCAAATTTTATTTTTTTTGGTTGCGATTTCGATGCGGATCGCGTATACAGCCGTCTCATGGAGCGGGGAATCCTGATCAAAAACTTCAACACCCCCGGGACGATGAAAAACTTCATGCGCGTCACGGTGGGCACCCGTGACGAAAACAACAGGTTTATCGAGGCGTTGCAGGCCATCATATCAAAGTGAGGAGCGTGGTCCCCATATAGAATACATCAAGGGTGGTTTACGGCACAGATCACAAGGTGTGGCGCCGTACTGCCCTTTTTTTGCGCCGGTTTTTTGAGCGGAGATCGAACTCTGATGAAGCAAGAACATTAAAACAAAGAGAAAAGAAAGGGAGAAGGAATTTGGAAGTCAAAGTATTCGACAACGATGTGGAAAAGGCACTGAAGATTCTGAAAAACAAGCTCTCCAAGAGCGGCCTGTTCAAGGAACTGAAGTTGCGCCGGGCGTACGAAAAACCCTCCGTGAAGAAGAAGAGAAAAGCCATAGAGGCGCGTCGGCGCCTGGCCAAGGTCCAGCGACGCAGGGTTCCTTAGAGAAAAGCGATACGGATCATCAAGTTGCCGGATTGCAGTGGTGTCCAGGTATAAGGGAACGGATCGGGGAGTGAAGGGTGAGGGGCGCCTTGTACCTCACCTCTTTGCGGTGTTCCCCGGCGTGGAGGTGTGTCACGTGGACGAAAAGCAGTATGTTGTGGATGCGCTGTCCATCGATGAATCCTGGCGTATTTTCCGGATCATGGCGGAGTTTGTCGAGGCCATCGAAACCCTCTCCCAGGTGAAACATGCCGTGAGCATCTTCGGCTCGGCGAGAACGAAACCGAACGACCCCTATTATCGGAAGGCGGAACTGCTGGCCCAGCGCCTCGTTGAAAAAGGGTTCGGCGTTATCACGGGCGGTGGGCCGGGCGTCATGGCAGCGGCAAACAAAGGGGCCGCGGAAGCGGGCGGGCAGTCGGTGGGGATGAACATCCGTCTGCCGTTTGAACAGAAGCCGAACCCCTACGCCAACGTCAGCATCGACTACAAGTATTTCTTTATCCGGAAGGTGATGTTCGTCAAGTATGCCGTGGCTTATGTGATCTTGCCCGGCGGCTTCGGGACGATGGACGAGCTCTTCGAAGCGTTGACCCTCATCCAGACAAAGCGGATCAAGAGCTTCCCCGTCATCCTGATGGGCTGCGAATACTGGAAGGGGCTCTTCGACTGGCTCCGGAAAACGATGCTTCGCGACAAAATGATCTCTTCCGATGATCTGGAGCTCTTCCAGATGATTGACGATCCCGACGAGGCCGTGAAACTTATCCAGAAGTATGTGATCGTGTAGAGGTCGCATGGCTCTTCGAGACGACGATACCGCGCGGGGCGTTTCTCTGGAGGCGGTCCTCGCCGAGCTGAAGCGGGGGAAGACTGTCTCCTGCTACCTCCTCTATGGGGATGAGGAGTTCCGCCTCAGGGATGCCGTCGAGAAGATTACGGCCTCCCTGATTCCCGATGCCCGGGACCGTGATCTCAACCTCTTCGTGACGGACGGTGAACACGAGGATGTCGGTTCCCTCTGTGAATCCCTCATTACCCCTCCTCTTCTTCCCGGGCGCAAGGTGCTGGTTGTTCGGGACACCCTCCTTTTTCAGTCGAAAAACATCCTCGCGCCGCTCATCGCGAAAATCCGGGAGCGGCTCGAACCTGATCCCGCACGGGCGGCAGCGGATTTCATGCAATTTCTGGCACTGACGGGACTGCAACTCGACGACCTTCGGGAGGGCGGCTGGCGGAAAATCGATGACGACACCTGGCAGAAAATCGTTCCCGATGACAGCGGCGAGGGCAGGGAGGCCTGGCTTCCCAGGGTAGTGGATCTCTGCGTGAGCCGGGGTCTTGTGCCGGTCAAGGAGAAGGCCGATGAGACCGACCACCTTGAGCGGGTCCTGGCCGGAGGGATGCCGGAGGGGAATCACCTCATCCTGACAGCCGAGACGGTGGACCGGCGCAAAAGGCTCTTCAAGGCTATTTCGACCATGGGGCGCGTCCTGACCTTCGCAAAGATCAAGGGCGAGGCAAAGCAGCAGCAGGCCGTGGTGGAGATGGCCGCCGGGCTTCTGGGGGAGCGGGGGAAACGGCTCTCCTCAGGCGCTTGGGCAGCCCTGGGACAGAAGACCGGCTTCAGCCTCCGGGAGTCCCTGGGGGCAATCGAAAAACTGATAACCTATTCGGGGGAGAAGGCGGTCATCGAGGCGGCGGATGTGGAGGCTGTCATTGGCCGCACGAAAGAGGATACCGTTTTCGATTTGACGGGGGCGCTGACCGGACGAAATCTGGCGGCCGCGCTCCGGGCCTTGCGGGATCTGCTCGATCAGGGTGACCCGCCGCTGAAGATCATGGCCATGATCAATCGGGAGATCCGTTTCCTTCTTCATGCAAAGTTGCTGATCGCCTCGGGGCGCCTGAAGGGGTTCAGCGCGACCCTGGACTACGGACGGTTTCAAAAGTCGGTCTATCCTTCCATCAAGCCGGGGGCCGGCGAAAAGGAAGAGCAGGTTGACCTCGTCTCGCAGCACCCGTTTGTCGTCTATCAGGCCCTGAAAAACGCGGGTCGGTTCACCCGCGAGGAGTTGGCCGGTTACATGGAGATGCTGGTGCGGATCGATCTTGCGCTCAAATCCACGGGGCAGGAGCCCCGCCTTCTGCTGGAGCGCTTTCTGCTTGCCGTCTGCAAAGTGAACGTCAGAGTTTCCTGATGCGGGCCAGGGCGGCCCGTTGCTGCTTGGAGAGCCGCCGGGCTGGGCCTTTTCTCTTCATTCCGGGCCGTTCGTCATCCTCGTCCGACTCCTCCTCGCCGGAGGCGTTTGCGGGGAATGATCCGGTGGCGCACTGTTCAAGCCGTTCCTCAAACTCGGCAGAAGCGATGGCGCTCTTCCCGCGGCGCGTCGCAAAGACGACAATCTCACGGTCGGAACTGACGACCAGGATCTCCTCATCACCCTTCGCAAGCAGCCGCTTGATCACCTCGTCGGCTTTTTCGCCCAGGCGTGAATAGATGATCTCTACCCCACCGGCAAGATCCCGCTCCTCCTTCGGCGATCCCGCCACCCAGCCGTCGAAGACGACGGTAATCCGATGGCCCCGAAGTTTCCGATAGCCGGCAAGGCTGCGGAGGAGGGCGTTTCTTCCCTCTTCCAGACTTTTCTTCTCGAATTGTCGGAAGGTGTCGGACTGCCGGATCAGGTTGTAGCCGTCCACGATGATGTGCATCGAAACCCCGTTCCGCGGTTGTTGAATCTGTTCTGGTCTCTAGCTCTATTGGTGCGCACCCCTTCTCAGGCTTCCGCCCGTCTCAGGTACTCGTTCCACTTGTGATCAACCGACCGCTGGAACTGGCCCAATTGCTCCAGGCTCATCTTCTTGAACCGCCCCTGTCTTTCCACGAACTGGATCACCGGGGTGCGGGTTCCTTTTTCGGCCAGCGTTTTGCTGCGGCCGGTGAAGCGGAACTTCCCGTTTTCGATCTCGTAGAGGACGACGATCCCCGTCTCCACGGCGAGCCGGCCGATCTTGACCGTGTCCTTCGGAGGGAAAACCCAGCCCGGGGGGCAGGGGGTTGCAATCTGGATATAGCGGGTCCCCTTGATCCTCTTGGCTTTCACGAATTTGTCGTAGAGGTCAATCGGGAAAGAGGCGGATGTCGTGGCCAGGTAGGGGATTTCATGGCCCTCCATGATCTTCATCATGTCCTTCTTGTTCTGCTGTTTGGTGAGGACCGGCGTTGTTGTGGTCAGGGCGCCCATCGGGGTGGCGCTGGAGCGCTGCGTCCCCGTATTCATGTAGCCCTCGTTGTCGTAGCAGACGAAAATGAAGTCTGTCCCGCGTTCGGCGGCTCCGGAGAGTGCCTGGATGCCGATGTCGAAGGTTCCGCCGTCGCCGGCGATGGCGACGACCGTGATGTCGCTCCGGTTCATCGCCGCAAGTCCCGCCACCAGACCCGACGCCGAGGCCGCGGTGCTGGCAAAGGTGCAGTTCAGGCAGGGGATGCCGACCGATGTGATTGGGTAGAGTCCGTGAAGGACCGTGAGGCAACTGGCCGGGATGGTCAGGATCGTGTTCTCCCGGAGCGCCTTCAGAACGTAACGGTATGCGAGGGAAAGCCCGCAACCCGAACAGGCGCGGTTTCCCGGCATCACATATTCTTCCTTGTGTACCTTAAAGAGTTTTTCCGGCATTGTTGATTCTCCCGTTTCTCACTCCGTAACGCAGTTGAGCCAGGTCTGCTGCTCCCGGTTTCCCCCGGCGATCGACGCGAGGGAGGCGCGGACGGCCTCGGCCAGTTCATTGGCTTTGACATCCCGGCCACCGAGACCGGCAATGTAATTGTGGAGCGGCGTCTGGATGCCGGTCCCGTACAGGGCCGCTTTGATATCGGCGCAAAGAGCCCCTTCGTAGCCGTAGCTGATATCCTTTTCGAAAACGACGATCGCCGGAATTTTCTGGAAGGCTTCGCGAACCTCTGCACGGGGGAAAGGGCGGTAAACCCGGATGCCGACCACCCCGGCGCGGATGCCGCTTTCGCGGAGCAGGTCTGCCGCCATCGTTGCCTCCGTGGCGAGCGATCCCATGCCGACGAGGAGAACTTCAGCGTCGTCCGCCTTGTAGTTCCAGAGCATCCCGCCGTGGTCGCGGCCGAAGCGTTCGGCGAATTCACGGCCGACCTCCACGATCACATCCCGTGACCCCTCCAGCGCGTGCTGGAGTTTCCAGCGCATGTCCATGTAGCCGTCGCGCAGAACCCCCTCCGCGTCCCGCCTCTGCCAGGGGAAGATGACCGGGTTGATGTTCCGGGGATCTTCCGGGGAGAGGATCGTATGGGGCTTGTAGGGGGGGAGAAATTCGCCGACCCGGTCGGCGTCGGGGATCTCGACGGGCATCATCGTGTGGGAGAGGACGAAGCCGTCGTAGCAGACCATCACCGGGCAGTAAACCTGTTCGGCAATCCGGTAAGCCTGGATCAGTGAATCGAGAATCTCCTGGTTGTCCCGGCAGTAGATCTGAATCCAGCCGGTGTCCCGCTGGGAGATGGAGTCCTGCTGGTCGTTGAAGATCGACCAGGGGGCGCCGACGCCGCGGTTCACGCAGGCGAGCACAATCGGAAGACGGGAGCCTGCGGCCCAGTGGAGCTGCTCGCACATGTACAAAAGACCGTGGGAGGAGGTCGAGGTGAAGGTCCGCGCGCCAACGGTGGATGCGGCAACGCAGACGGTCATGACCGAATGCTCGCTCTCCACGCGCACATATTCCGCCTTCAATTCTCCCCGTTCGACCCACTGCGAGATTGTTTCGGTGACGGGAGTTGAGGGGGTGATCGGATAGGCGGAAATCACCTGCACCTTGCAGAGTTTGACCCCGTGAGCGGCGGCCTGATTTCCGGTCATGATCTGGACGTCGCTCATTTTTTTACCTCCTCGTTGATCACCATCGTAATTGCCTTCGCCGGGCACTCCTCCGCGCAGATGCCGCACCCCTTGCAGTAATCCAGATCGATTCTGGGGGGGATGCCCGCAGCGACGATTCCTTCCGGACAGTAGAGCCAGCAGAGGTAGCATGCCGGCCGGTTCTTCACCGAAGCGATGCATTTTGCGAGGTCGATCACCGGGGTGGCGTCCCGCCAGTCTCCAGTCTTCCCCGCCTCGCCGATGGCCGGCTTGCACATGGCGGAGATGTTATCGTCTTTGGTTTCCATAACGCGCCTTTCTGAAAAGGAAAATAGGGACAGAAACCTATTTTCCTGTTTTCCTGATGCTTGACTCTTCGTAGGCCGCCCTGAGTGCCGCGATATTCGTCGCCGCTGCCCCGCCGGAAAGTTTCCACTTCAAACCCTTCTCCATATGTTCGAGGGAGACGAGCCCCGACGCCTTGGCAAAGACCCCAAGCATCGGGGTGTTGACCATCGGGGCCCCTTCCTTGAGGAGATGGAAACGGATGGCGACCGCGGCCGCATCGAGCGTGGCGATATCCAGCGAACCCTCAATCTCAAACTCTTCCGCCTTCTGCGGGGAGTTGATCAAAAGCAGCCCTTGCGGTTTCAGGGTGCCGAGAATATTGACGATGCCGAACAGCGACGGATCGAGGACGACGGCGATATCGGCCTTTTCGATCTGGGCGAATGTCCGGATCGGGTGGTCGGAGATCCGGGTCGAGGCCGTGAGCGGCGCCCCCCGCCGTTCCGGGCCGAAGGTTGGGGCCGACGTGACCCCTTTGAATCCCTGGAGATAGGCCGATTCGGCAAGGATCTGCGCAGCGATGACGACACCCTGTCCGCCGCGGCCGTGCCATATCACTTCGTACATGTCATATTCCTCAGCTAAATTCTTGATATTCCGTCCATTTTCATCAAAAAACCCCGACTGCAAAACCGGGCGGACCTTAGAACAAAACCGGCGTGTTGTCAATAACGAATTTACGCCGCACTGCCCTGTCCCACCCGTCTGCGGCGGGCAATGATTTTGTTTCCGCAATATTTATGGTATGGGAGGCGCGAATCTGGAGGCCGGTTATGCTTGAATCCGGCGCGAGCGATTCAGCGCCGCATGTGCCGGAGAGGTAAGGTTGCAATGATGAGAAAAAGCGCATGGCTGGTTTTGGGCATTGCGGGAGGCTTGTTGCTGTTGTTCCATGTTATCGGAGTCAGGCAGGCCCTGGCCGCGTATCCGGAGAGGCCCATTACCATTTTGGCTGGATTTGCGCCGGGCGGGTCTCTGGATTTGAGCGCCAGAGCCCTGGCAAGGGCTCTGGAAAATGTGTTG
>CAIUXU010000453.1 GCA_903903205.1 uncultured Syntrophobacterales bacterium | reverse complement strand
TCTTCAACAACCAGGATGCGTTTGCCTTGCTTATTCATGCAGCACCTTCTCCAG
This sequence comes from uncultured Syntrophobacterales bacterium, assembly GCA_903903205.1. GTDB lineage: Bacteria > Desulfobacterota > Syntrophia > Syntrophales > UBA5619 > UBA5619. Next base: position 1,851 of record CAIUXU010000453.1, on the reverse strand, counting down.
CAAATGTTTCATCTCTTCTCTCGTGAAAGGTTTTTTGAGAGCGCCCTGGAAGCCATGATCGGCATAGTTCAGCATGACGGGATCATCCACATATCCCGAAACAAGGATCGCCTTGATGGTGGGGGCGATCGCAAGCAGCCGCTTCAGGGCCATCTCTCCTCCCATCCCCTGGTTTACCTTCAGATCCAGCAGCGCCAGATCAAAGGGCGTACCGGATTCCAGCGCTTTCCGGTAAGCATCAATCGCTTCCTGTCCATGCTGCACATCCGTCACCTCATACTCCATCCGCTCCAGATAGGCCCGCGTGAGATCACGAGCCTGAGGATCATCGTCCATGATCAGCACCCGCACCGGGCCAACCCGGGACGGGGTTACGGTCGTCTTCTGAACCGCCTTTCCCTTGGCCAGTTCCGGCCGCGCCGGAATATAAAGGACAAAGGAAGCGCCTTTACCCGGCAGCGATTGCACCGTGATATGGCCATCATGACTCTTCAAAACGGAATAACAGACCGCCAGCCCCAATCCCAGCCCATTCTGGGCGGCCATCCTCTTTGTCGAAAAATAGGGATCAAATATCTTCGCCAGATGTTCCTCATGGATGCCGATTCCCTCATCGGTAAACGTGATTTTTAGATACGCCCCTGCTTGCAGATCCAGAACTCCACCGGCCGGCAGCAGCGCATTCTCCGCCTGAATCGTCAGGATTCCTCCCGCCGGCGTGGCCTCCACGGCGTTCTTGGTCAGATTGTTAAAGACCTGCTTCATCTGGAGGTCATCCACCTCAGCGGGCCAGAGGTCATCCCGGAAGTTGAAATTCACCCGGATTTTAGTCCCCTTGACGGTCCTTTGAACGGCCTCGCGGATGATCTCTGCAACATCAAATATTTCCTTGATGGGCCCCCCGCCCCGGGAAAAGGTGATCAGGCGACTGGTCAGATCCTTTGTCTGCGAAACACTTCGCATCGCAGTCAACAGCAGTTGGCGGGAGACGTGGCCGGGGGGCAGATCGGTGAGGACCAGATCCATATACCCCTGCACGACCCCTAACAGATTGTTGAAATCATGGGCAATCCCCCCGGCTAACGTGCCTAAAGATTCCAGCTTCTGAGCACGGAGAAGTTCCTCTTCCATCCGCTTGCGGGAGGTGATGTCCTGGCCTTGCGCGATCGTGGCAATGGGTGTCTGACCATCCGGCGCGAATAGCGTGGCCGAATTCCACAGCACTGTATGTTCAGACTTGTCGCAATGCAATATTTTGATCTCAACCGTTTCCCAGCGCTCGCCGGTCATGGTCTTGCGAATCAGCGCCATGGAATCTTCGGTAAGTGCGGACGGGAACAACAGCTCCAGCGACTTTCCGAGTACGTCCGCCTCACTGCGCCCGGTCAAGAATTCGAAGGCATGATTGAAGCGCGTGATGCGGAATTGCGGATCCCAGACAATAATGGGCGCATTGGCATAGTTGATCAGATTTTCAAGATAGGCATTCGAATTTTTCAGCGCCTCTTCGGCCACCAGTCGTTCGACTTCACCGGCGGCGCGCACGGCCACCATTTTCAGAATGGCTTCGGCCTGCGGGCGGTTCGCAAGAGGTTTACGCCCGATGACCGCTATCAGGCCGATCGGTCGGCCAGTGTGGTCAAAGAGTGTCACACCGACATAACTTTCCGCATTCAGATCCTGGAGCGCCGGATCGCGCGGGAAGAGTTGGCACACTCCGGCGGGGAAGCAGCAAACCGTCTTGCCTACGACGTCGCCGCAAGGGGTGTCTTTCAGGGCATACGTCACGTTGTCCTCAAAATGGCCGTCGCACCAGACAGCTACGGTCCGGGCAGTCAATTCGTCCCCCTC
>CAIUXU010000452.1 GCA_903903205.1 uncultured Syntrophobacterales bacterium | reverse complement strand
TGCGGCAAGGTGTCCCCGATCAGGTTTGTGAAGCGGCGGTGAAAATTCTACTACATATCTGTTGTGCCCCTTGCACGATCTATCCTCTCCGTATCCTCCGGGAAGAAGGGAATGAGGTGCATGGTCTCTTCTACAACCCGAATATCCATCCCTATCTGGAGTATCGAAGGCGTCTTGACACACTAACCGCCTATGCCGGTCAGGAAGGGCTCACGATCTTTGGGGAGGTGGCCTATTCCCTGAATTCATTTTTACGGCAGGTTATCTTCCGGGAAGAGGAGCGGTGCCGACACTGCTATCAGCTTCGCCTTTCTTATGCAGCGCGGATTGCAAAAAGGGATCGCTTCGATGCCTTTACGACCACCCTTCTCTACAGCCGCTATCAGAAGCACGACCTTATTCGGGAGATCGCCGCGGATGTGGCCGAGGAGTACGGGATTCCCTTCCTCTATCGGGATTTCCGCGAAGGCTGGTCCGAGGGGGTCAGGGATTCCAAGGAGATGGGCATGTACCGACAGCCCTACTGCGGCTGTATCTACAGTGAACGGGAGCGGTATGACCGTAGCACCGGGAAGGAAGAGGAAGGCGGCGACAAGCCTCTACTGCCGCGTGATCGCAATCTCAACCGATAACCTTTATCAGTGCGGAACCCGGCATCAGGTGTGGCGCTTCCAACACAGTTCGGCGAGCATCTTTTCTTTAATCGATCATCCGGCAGTAGATTGTTTAAGTCGAATCAGTCTGTTTCTGAAAGGTTAGATCTTTTTATCTTATTGGGGAAATTACACGGAAGACGGTACGGATATTGCTGTGATGCAGCCGGTCGGTCCGATGAAAGACCGGTTAATATAAGGAAGTGTTTTGAAAATGGGTGCGTATGTTTTTACAAAGAACCGTTAAACGTGAAATTTCTTGCAGAAGCATTGGGTTACATTCAGGGAGAAAGGTCGGCATGGTCATCCGGCCGGCCGGTGTCGATGAAGGTATCGTCTTTGTCCGCGGGGATCTGCCGGGAAACAATAGGATCAAGGCGGATGTGCATAATGTCCGAGACACGACGCTGGCGACGACCCTCGGCCTGAATGGTGTGACGGTTTCGACGGTTGAGCATCTGATGTCTGCCTTCAGTGGTATGGGGGTGGACAACGCAGTGGTTGAAGTGGACGCTCCGGAGGTGCCGATCATGGATGGCAGCGCCCGTCCTTTTGTTGATCTTCTTAAAGACGTCGGGACGCGGGTCCAGAGCAAGGGGAAGAAGCTCCTGGTGATCAAAGAGAAGATTGCCGTCTCTGAAGGGGACGGTACGGCGATGTTTCTGCCCTCTCCGGAATTCCGGATTACCTACAAGATCGAATTTAACCACCCTGCGATCGGCGTCCAGTCCTACCAGATGAACTTCTCGGATATTTCCTATGAAGAGGAGATCTGCGAGGCAAGAACTTTTGGTTTTCTTCGGGATGTCGAATATCTTCAGGCGAAGGGGTTGGCTCTCGGGGGATCCCTGAAGAACGCCGTCGTTCTGGATGACCAGCGGATCATCAACAAGGGTGGGCTCCGGTTTCCGGACGAATTTGTGAAACACAAAATCCTCGACGCGATTGGTGACCTCTCTCTGCTGGGCATTCCGATCATCGGCCATTTTGTCGCCTGCAAATCGGGTCACCGTCTGAACAACCTTCTTCTGAAAGAACTGTTGATCCGCAAGGAGTGCTGGACGCTGGCCGGTCGCTTCAGCAAAGAGGGAATGTTGAATGAATTTCAATCTCTCCGAATACCTTCGTTCCAGATCCTCGATTCCGTCCCTGTCTCCTCTCCGGTCATGTGAACGGAGTTTTCTTCCCCCGTCGTTCGTTGTCTGCCTGGCAAATAAATAGGTCTTGCTTTTTGATCCCCACTCTCTTAGTATACCCAACCAGCACGCAACATAACAAATAAATTGATTATTTTGCGGTATAACCCGGCCGGTTTCCGACAGCGGTTCGGGGGATGACTTCAGGGGCATAAGGGATTGCCATGTTGAAAAGAATAGTCTGCCGATCCAGTTGGGTCATTTTTTTGGCTCTTCTTGCTCTTCCTCAAACGGCACCAGCGGATAACGCGATGATCCGTGACCTTCTGGTGACGAACAACGCAAGCCACCTCCTCGTTTATGAGCGTGTGACGAACTGCTTCACGAAGGATATCGAAGCCGCGATTTTGGCGGGTGTGCCGACCACTTTTACATTTATCCTGGAGCTTTTTCAGGAGCGTTCAGTATGGCTGGACAAAAAATTGATCCGGACGACGCTCCAGCACACGATCAAGTACGACAACGTCAAAAAACTCTTCTATGTCTCGGCTGATGGGGAAAAAGAGGCGACCGCCTTTTCTGATTTCGAGAGCGCCAAGAGAGCGATGGCGGATCTGAATGGCGTTCCGCTCGTTCCGTTGAAGTCTTTGAAGAAAAACGCATATTACTATGTCATGAGCAAGGTGAAGCTGGACAAGGTTCGCCTGCCGCTTCATCTGGAGTATCTATTTTTCTTCGTATCCCTCTGGGATTTTGAAACCGGTTGGTACCGGGAGGGGTTTTCTTACTGATGAAAAAGGTCCGCAGACCGATCAAGCTGGATGTGCAGGAGACCAAAAGGCGCAAGCGCGAGCGGATCATCATCCTCGTGACGGTGTTTCTCATCGCCCTGATAACCTATCTCGAAACCGGCATCTTCCGGGGTGAGGCAATTCTTCTCCCCGTCTCGGGCAACGCTCTGATTTTTGGCCTGATCAACGTCAACATCATCCTGATTATCCTGCTCATTTTTTTGATCGTCCGGAATCTCGTTAAATTGATCTATGAAAGACGGCACGGGATTGTCGGATCGAAACTCCGGACCCGTCTGGTGGCCGCCTTCGTGAGTTTATCGCTTATCCCGACGGTTCTGTTGTTCCTGGTTTCGATCAATTTCCTCTCCTACAGCATTGACAACTGGTTCAGCATCCGCATCGGAGATGCTCTGAACCGGACACTGGAAGTCGCGCAGATATATTATCAGCAGTCTGCTGATCAGGCGAAGTACTATGCGCGTCAACTGAGCGCCGACATCTCGAAAAACAGCCTCTATGAAGGAGAAAAATTTCTTTACCTGAAAGCCCTGGTCGAGAGGCGGCACAGGACCAACAAGCTGAATATGCTCGAGGTCCATATCGAAAACCAGAAGGAGAACGTGGTCGTCCGGGATCGCGAATTTGCGCAGATTGTCCCGAAGCCTCTCTCCCCCAAAGCGATGGAGGATGTCTTTGCCGGTCGGGAGTGGACCACCACCGAACAGGTTGGAGGCGGCGATCTGATCCGCGCGGTTGTCCCTGTTTTTTCCTCTGCCGACCCGAAGATGGTCATCGGATTCGTCACGGCCAGCTATTACTTTCCTGCTGGTCTGGTGGAAAAGATCAACGTGATTTCAAAAACTTCTGAAGAGTACCGGCAGCTATCGCTCATGAAGACACCGATTAAATTTGGTTATATCATTACGCTTTTCATTGTCATGCTCCTGATCATCTTTTCCGCAACCTGGTTCGGCCTCTACCTTGCCAAAGGGATTACCGTGCCGATTCAGGACCTGGCCGAGGCAACCCGGAGGATCGCCCAGGGAGATCTGAACCACCAGATCGATATCATTGCGGACGACGAGATCGGAATCCTTGTCACCTCATTCAACCAGATGACGAAGGATCTCAAACGGAGCAAGCAGGGGCTGGAACAGGCGAACCTGGATCTGGAACAACGGAGAAACTATACGGAGACCATCCTCCGCAATGTCTCTGCCGGCGTAATTTCCATTGACAGAAACGGTGTTATCACCACAATCAACCGGGCCGCGGAGAAGATGCTCGGCATCCTCACGCAGAAGGTTCTGAACCGGCGTTATGAGGATGTGCTTATCCCTGATCACCGCATTCTGGCCGGGGAGGTTCTGCGGGAGATGCGGGAGCGCGGCGAGGGATTTATCGAAAAGCAGATCGATGTTACCTTGCGGGATCGGGCGATGACGATCCTCATGACCATCACCGCAATCCACGATGAGGAGGGGAAAGAGATGGGGATGGCGGTGGTTTTCGAGGACCTGACCCAGTTGCAGCGGGCTGAGCGGGCAGCCGCCTGGCGGGAAGTGGCAAGGCGGATGGCCCATGAGATCAAGAACCCGTTGACACCGGTCCAGCTCTCCGCGCAGCGCCTCCAGAAAAAATATGGTGACCGATTGGGTGAGGATGGCGGCGTCTTTCGGGAATGCACCAAGACGATTATCGATCAGGTTGAGGTCCTGAAGAATCTCGTGAACGAATTTTCCCGTTATGCGCGATTGCCTGTCACGAACCTGGCGCTCAATGACCTTAACGGGGTGATCCGCGATTCGGTAATCCTCTTCCAGGATGCCCACAAGGGAATTGTGTTTGATTTTTTGCAGGGCACCGACATTCCGAAATTGATGCTTGATCCGGAGCAGATTCGCCGGGTCATGGTCAACCTGCTCGACAATGCCGTGGCGGCTCTGGGTGGTGCAAGCGGCCACATTGAAATACGGACCCTTTCCGACAGGAATGGAAGGACGGCGAAAGTGGAAGTGGCCGACAACGGTTGCGGCATACCGCCCGGCTACCAGATAAAGATGTTTGAACCCTATTTCTCAACAAAACGGTCGGGGACAGGTCTGGGGCTTGCGATCGTCAATTCCATCGTTGCCGACCATCACGGTATCGTCGGTGTTTCGGATAACCACCCCAAAGGGACTGTGGTGAGCTTCGAATTGCCTGTGCCGGACAAGTCATAGGGGCGATAGGGGAGCACGCCGGGGACATCTTGCCGCAAGGTGTCCCCATAAAAAGGAAAGGAAACCATGAACAAGACCATTCTGATTGTGGACGATGAAGAGAGCATCTGCAAAACCCTCGGGGGAATCCTGACCGACGAAGGGTACCCGGTTGTTACGGCCGCAAGCGGTGAGGAGGCTCTGCGGGTTCTGGAAGAGGAACCTCCCAATCTGGTTATCCTGGACATCTGGCTTCCAGGCATGGATGGAATCGAGGTTCTCAAGGCGATCAAGGCCGCGCATCCCCATCTCCAGGTTGTCATGATGTCGGGCCACGGCACGATCGAAACCGCGGTGAAGGCGACCAAACTCGGGGCCTTCGATTTCATCGAGAAACCTCTCTCGCTCGAGAAGGTGATTTTGGTGGTCAACCATGCGATGAACGTTGTTCGTCTGGAAGAGGAAAACCTGCTCCTCCGCCAGAAGGTCAGTCACGAATATGAGCTGACGGGGAACAGCAGTCCGATTCTGGACCTCAAAGAGATGATCGGCATTGTCGCGCCGACCAACGCCTGGATCCTGATCATGGGAGAAAACGGAACGGGAAAGGAGCTCGTGGCCCGATCCGTTCACCGTCAGAGCCGGCGGGTCCAGAAACCGTTCATCGAGGTGAACTGTGCGGCGATTCCGGAAGATTTGATTGAGAGTGAGTTGTTCGGCCATGAAAAGGGGGCCTTTACCGGGGCGACCGCCATGAAAAGGGGAAAGTTTGACCTGGCCAACGAGGGGACGATCTTTCTTGACGAAGTGGCCGACATGAGCCTTAAGGCGCAGGCAAAAGTGCTTCGGATCCTCCAGGAGAAGACGTTCGAGCGTGTCGGGGGGAACCGGCTGATTGCAACCGATGTCCGGGTGCTGGCGGCGACCAACAAGGATCTTGAAAAAGAGATGGAAGAGGGGCGGTTTCGCCAGGATCTCTACTATCGCCTGAACGTCATCCCGCTCCGGATCCCCCCCCTGCGCGACCGGAAAGAGGATATCCCGCTCCTGGTCAGTCGGTTTCTGAAGGATTTTGCACTGAAAGAGGGGGACGAGGAAAAAAAGGTTACCGACGATGTGATCGCATCCCTGACGAGGCACAACTGGCCGGGCAATGTGCGGGAATTGAAGAACATCATCGAACGGCTGGTGATCATGACCCCGACCGGAGTGATCGCGAAATGTGATATCTCCCCTCTTTTCGAGGAAGCCGGAAAGGAAGTTCTACCCCCCGATATGGGGGTCTCTTCCGATTCCTTCCGCACCGCGAAGCAGGATTTCGAGCGCCAGTACATTATTCGCAAACTTCGGGAGTTTGACGGCAACATCTCCCGGACCGCCGAGGCAATCGGCCTGGAGCGGAGCAACCTTCACAAGAAGATTCGAGGCTATGGCCTGGAGGTCAAAAACGACGCCGGCGAAGGTTGAGTGCTGAGGACTGAGCACTTTTTTTAACGCCGTAGATCGGAAACGGAGAAGCGGTTGAAGGGGAGGAAGATGAGCCCCATAAAGATTATGATCCCGATCGAGAGGGCGTGGTAGATGATCGCGAAAGTCAGCGCATCCGTCTTGGGAATCCCGAAAAGGCCGAGCCCGAGAATACAGAAGTAGTGCCAGTTTCCGATAAAGCCGGGCGCCGTGGGGATGGCGATTCCGATGATCAGAATGATCATCAGAACGAAGGCCGCCGCCACCGGCAGGTGGAGGCCGAATGCCAGAAAGAACATATAGATTGCGAGCACATCGACGAGCCAGATGACAATCGACAGGAGGGTAGCGGAGAGCAGGAGTGCCGGATTGACCACGATCCGGAATCCTTCGATGAAATGGTCGATCAGCCGGTTCACGG
>CAIUXU010000451.1 GCA_903903205.1 uncultured Syntrophobacterales bacterium | reverse complement strand
TGGCGTGAAGAAAGATTGAAGCAGCCGACCGATGACAAGGAACACGTTTTCGTTTGCCTGGATGAAACACCCTTTTGTGAGAAGTATTATGGAAAGCCGTTTCTACATCGGCAACACCTGATGGAGCGTCTGTGCATTAAGGCAAAAGTGAAACCTTTTGGGTTCCATGGAATCAGGCACTTGACAGCATCAATACTCTATCAAAAAGGTTACACCCTTTCGGTCATTCAGACGATCTTGAGGCATGCGAGCCCGAATACGACAGCTCGTTACATTCATAGCCTCGGGCTTGAGGAGACGAGGGGTGCGCTTGAAAAAGGTCTGAAGGGTCCAGCTCAGGTGATCGAGTTTCCGGTGGTAGCAAATGGCTAAAAAAAGCCCCCAGAGATTGCCGCTCTGAGGGCGTTTAGTGTCCGGACTTGTGTCCAGAGGAAAATGGTGAGGGGCGCTATTTCCAAATCCTCAATGTTATTATTGGCGTCCCCACGGGGATTCGAACCCCGGTCGCCGGCGTGAAAGGCCAGTGTCCTAGGCCACTAGACGATGGGGACATCTGTAAACATTCCATGAAGCGGATGATGCAGCCGTTGAACATCCCTCGGAAGGCGAGCCTTATATAACGTTGTCCGTGGTCCTGTCAAGCGACAAATGAGGGATTCCGAAAAATGAATGCAGCCTTTCGGAATCGCCGACATGGGGTTTGTGAACAAAAAGTATACTTTCCATGCCCTTTAGAAAACAACGGGCTCACGGAGAATCGCCCCCCGGGCCGCTGTCGCCAGCGCCGCCATTTCAGGGTGCGTTTCCCGGAGCGACATGATCTGTCGGAGGTTGTCCGCTGTCCGCATGATCAGCATGGCCATGTCGCCGTCGGCGATCCCCGCCTTACGGATGATCCGATCCCAGTCGCCTCCCACCGCCCACTCATAAATCACCACGGCCGGCCAGAGGAATAGCGGGGCGACGGGGAATCCCCCCGCCTTCAGACGCTCTGCCAACGGCGAGAGGCTTTTGACCACGCGGTCGTAGGCGCGGGTAAGCCGTGCGGGGAGTTCTTTCCGGATCACGATCTGGTCTTGGTCCCCGTCGTAGATGAAGGGGGCAATAACGGCAGCAAGAAGTTTTTCGTCTCCCCGGGGGAAGACCCCCCTTCGAAGGCATTCAGCGATGAGAAGGGGCTGATCCAGGCGGAGTTTGGATGCCCAGACCCCGTTTTCCGTCAGCCGGTCGTCCGTGCCGATAAAGCCCTCCTCCCGCAGCAGGCGGAGGTGACGCTGAAAATCATTCCACAGATCCGTCTGTTCCTCCGCGTGCCCCGGTGTTTCGCCGTGAAGCCGCTGGTAGGTGGCCAGGGATTTTGCGAAGATCTCCCGGATGTCCTCCGGTGTCTGCGAGAGGAGCAGGTTCAGGACCATCGAGAAATCGTTCCTGATCCTACTTTCGATCGCCTCCGGTTTCCGGGAGAGAAGCTTCCGGATGTGGACGAGGTCCATGAAGCGCCCCGGCACGGTCAACATGAACCCCACCCGGTCCTGCCCCCGCCGGCCCGCCCGCCCTGTCATCTGGTGGAATTCCGTGCCGGAGAGCGGTGAGAACTCGTGGCCGTTGAAGAGGTCCGAATTCATCAACACAATCGTCCGGGCAGGGAAGTTGACGCCTGCGGCAACAGTGGAGGTGGCGAAGATCGCCTTGAGGCGCCCCTCTTTCATCATTGTTTCGACAAGGAATTTCCAGGCGGGGAGCTGTCCGCCGTGGTGCGCGGCGACGCGGGCCGTCCGGAGGTCGTGGAGCTGTCTGTGGTTCCGGAGGTAGGGGAAGCGCTCCAGGAGTGTCTCCAGATCCGGGAGGAATGCCTCATCCGCCGCCGAACCAGCCAAAGCGCCGCACATTCCGATGGCCGCATCGCATTCGGAGCGGGATTTGAGGAAAAAAATCGCCGGGAGGAGGTTGAAACGATCCAGAACCTCCATCATCTCTCCAAACGGCGGAAGGCCGCGTTCCGGACGGCCGTGCTGTCGCCGACCGATGAAATCGTCGATCTTCACGAAGAGTCGGCTCTTTTCGACCAGTGGCATCAGGCGCCCGGAGGGGTGGAGGAAAAGAGGAAAAAGGGGCACCGGTCTGTTCTCCTCCCGTATGACCCTGCAGGGTTTGCCTCGGATCGAGGCGAGCCATGCGGCGATCTCTTCGCCGTTGCCGATTGTCGCCGACAAAAGCAGCAGGTTGATACGGACGGGGAGGTAGATCATGATCTCCTCCCAGACGACACCCCGGTCTCGGTCCCCCAGGAAATGGGCCTCATCGAGGATGACGAGATCGCAGTTCAGGTTCCGACCACTGTGCATGGTGTCGTAGAGCTGATTTCGGAGGATCTCGGTTGTGCCGACGATGATGGGGGCGTCGGTGTTCTCCTTCGTATCTCCGGTCACGATGCCGACGTTGTCCGAACCGAAATGGTCGCCGAATTCGACCCATTTGGCATTGGTCAGGGCCTTGAGAGGAGAGGCGTACCAGCAGCGCCCTCCATTTTTGAAGACGGAGCGGATTGCCTCTTCGGCGATCCAGGTTTTCCCGGAGCCGGTAGGGGCCATGACCAGGCAGTCTTCCTCCCGGATGGCTTCGAGGGCGTCCAGTTGAAAAGGGTCCGGCCGGAATACCGCGGCCGCGGGCTTTCCGATCTTCGCAAAGACCGTCTTCAATGACAGCTCCGCCTCCGGTTTCATCCGGAGGTGGGGCCGTTTATCTCTTCCCCTGTGGGCTTTCTCCGCTTGCTGTCTCCCGTGCGGCCTGCCGGTTTTCCCGGGAGATTTTTTCTTTGGTTTCGCATCATGCATCATGATGCTCTCTATCACAGAACTGCTCACTTCTTTCCTCTGTCCCGGTGGCGCCATTTTCCCCCGGCGGGAGGAGCTCGGAAAGGCGCTTGGAAACCGTTACCGCCAGATGGTCGAGCAGGGTGGTCCCCATGCCGGGTCGGTATCGTTCCGGAGAGGCGTCGCCGTGGTTCAGGCTGCCGATCAGACGTTCA
>CAIUXU010000450.1 GCA_903903205.1 uncultured Syntrophobacterales bacterium | reverse complement strand
TGCCAGTATTCCCGCGCACAGGGCCAACCATACCGGTTGAATCAATGCGCGTGTTGAGAGTGTGCAGCAACGTGTTTTCATTGACGGCTCCGTTCTTTTAACATTCCATTTTCTGACCCCAGTCCGCTTCCAAAATGACTGCATGGATCTCATTCGAACGCCCGCCCTTCGCCGGCTTCCTCCTGGGTTTTGCCGTCGCGGATGTGGTAGATGCGTTTGAAGGTCGGAATGATTTTTTCGTCGTGCGTAACGACGATGATGGCGGTCTCGTATTGGCGGGCCATCTGGTTGAGGATGCGGATCACGGCCAACGCCCGCTCGCTATCCAGTGGCGCGGTGGGCTCATCGGCAAGGATCACCGGTGGTCGGTTGACCAGCGCCCGGGCAATAGAGACGCGCTGTTGTTCGCCGCCGGAGAGTTGCGACGGCATCGCCTGGGCACGATGCGCCACGTCCAGTGATTTAAGCAGTTCCATCGCACGCTTCCGGGATTCTGCATTGGAGCAGCCGGCCAACATGGGCAACAGCGCCACGTTGTCGGTGACATCGAGGAACGGGATCAGATACGGCGCCTGGAACACGAAACCGATCTTGTCGCGGCGCAAGGCGCGCAGATCCGCTGTCTTCCAGCCACCATCGTAGATCACCTCTTCCCCAAGTGTCATGCGTCCGGCCGTGGGTTCAATCACGGCGCCAAGGCATTTGAGCAGGGTGCTCTTTCCGGAACCCGAGGGGCCAATCAGCCCGACAGTCTCGCCGGGGGCGACCTCCATATCCACGCCTTTGAGCGCATCGACCGCCGTGTCGCCTTTCCCGTAGCGTTTACGCAATCCTTCGATGCGGATGCCTTTTTCAAATTTGTCAACCACCGATCGCCTCCGCAGGGTCAACCTGGAGCGCGGCGCGGATGGCCAGGATACTTGCCAGCACACAGATTACCATGACAGCGACGAAGCCGCGCACCGCATCCCACGGTTCGAGCAGGACATACTTGGGAAAGATCGGCGCCCAGAAGGTGGCCGCGATCTTGCCTACCACGAAGCCGATCATGCCCAAGCCCAGTGCCTGCTGCAGGATCATCCCGGCGATGGCGCTGTTCCTGGCGCCGATCAGTTTGAGCACCGCGATCTCGCGGATCTTGCCCAAGGTCAGGGTATAAATGATGAAGGCGACGATGGCGGCGCTGACGATGGCGAGAATCACCAGGAACATGCCGATCTGTTTGGCCGCGGTGGCGATCAGCTTGCCGATCAGGATCTCTTCCATCTGCACACGGGTATAAACCTGCAAGCGTTTCCAGCGCCGAATCGGTTCGGCCACATCCTCCGGGAGGAAGCCGGGCTTGACCTGCACCAGCACCGCATTGACGTAAGGGTTGATGCTTTGTGAAGCAATCACCGCATCGAGGAGGCCGGGCGTTCCCGGACGATTGAAGGCCGGGTTCCGTGCCGTTCGGCGGCGCTGCTGGGCAATGGCATCATTGTCCTTGAGAAACTGAGCCTCCTGCGCGTCTTTGAGCGGAATGAACACCATCGGGTCACCGCCGGAGGAGACCATGCGCCGGGTCAGACCAACCACCGAGTAATGGTTGCGGCGGATCTGGATGCGCTCGCCAAGCTTGAATCCCGTGGCGATATCGACCACGGC
>CAIUXU010000449.1 GCA_903903205.1 uncultured Syntrophobacterales bacterium | reverse complement strand
CATACTGATTCCTTACGAATTGATCGGGGAGAGGATAGTGGCCGTTGCCAAAGACAAGTCGATGAGGATTTACGTCTATTGTCGAAGCGGCAGGAGGTCGAAAATAGCGATGGAAACTCTTGTAAAACTCCGCTACAAAGATGTCGTGAATCTCGGATCGCTTGAAGACGCGGCCAAGACGATGAAACTCAAGATTATAAAGTAACAGTGTTGGCATGTTCCAAAGAGGATCCTACGGTGATCCATGCGATGGTTAAGCCTGCTGCAAAAGCGATCAGGGGAAGGCGCGTATTTTCAGATGAAAAGACCCGGAGCGGAGACCTTGCTTATGATAGGCGGCGTCCTTATGACCGCTTTCCTGCTTTGGTTTGCCGTAAACAGCCAACAGAACGCCCGGCCTGTGGCCCAGGCTTTGCTGCAGGGGTTGGCCCTCTCCCTGAGGCAGGCCATTGAGAATCTTGCCGCCCGTGACCCCTCCTATAAAACGCTAGCAGACTTTCGCTACCGCGACATCGCCTATTTTGCGCTGATCGACCGCTCCGGCCGCATCCGCTTTCACCAGAATCCCGAGCTCGCAGGAGAAATCGTGGCCGATGACCGCTATCTTCCCGCTTTCTCTGCCGCCGCTCTTGTCGAAAACCGTATCCGTCTGGGCACGGGGGAGGAGGCCTACGAGTGCCATCTGCTCCTGCACCTGCCGGGGGAAACCCTGGTTTTGCGGCTGGTGCTGCATACCTGGCAGGCCGATCAGATCATGAACCGGGCCCGCACCGGCGCAATCATCCTGTTAACGGTGACGGCGAGCGCCTGGGTGCTGGGTTTTCTTCTGTTTCGGCTGCTGAAGCGGGACGCCCGGCGGCGAGAGCAGATGGCGCGGCAGGAGCAGATGGCACGTCTGGGCGAGTTGGGGGCGGTGCTGGCCCACGAGGTGCGCACGCCCTTGGCCGGGATCAAGGGGTACGCCCAATTGCTTGGGGAGCGGATAACCGATGAGCGTTCCCGTGGATTTGCCGCTCTTATCGCGCAGGAAGCGGTCCGGCTGGAAGGTTTGGTAAACGACCTGCTCGACTATGCCCGCCGGGATGAGCCCGGCGACGGCTGCACCCTCCTGGATGAGGAGTTGCTTCGCAATGTTTGGAACATGGTGTCGAACCGTGCGGATGTTCAGACGGTTACATTGGAGCTGTCGATACTCTCCGGGGCGCAGGTTTCCTGTCGTCCGGAGAGACTGCGGCAACTCTTGACCAATCTTTTCAGCAACGCCCTGCAGGCAATCTCAGCGGAAGGGACGGTTCGGGTAGCGGTAACGGAGGCACGGAAAATGGTCACACTGACAGTTCGGGACAGCGGCGCCGGTTTTACGGAAGAGTCGATTCAGCGGGCATTCGACCCCTTTTTCACGACCCGCCCGCGTGGCAGCGGTCTGGGGCTTGCGGTCTGCCGCAAGATCGCCGAGGAGTGCGGCGGCAGGATTAGCGCCGCCAACGCCGACGGAGGCGGGGCGGTGATCACTCTCCTGCTGCCGGCCTGTTGCGAGAGGAATAAATCATGACGAATCAAGCCACAATACTGATCATTGAGGATGACCCAACCTTTCGGTCGCTCTTGGTTGCGATCCTGGAAGATGAGGGGTACGACATCGTTGAAGAGGAAAATGGCAAGCAGGCGCTGCTTACCCTGCGCCGCCGTTCATTTGACCTGGTTCTGTCGGACCTTCGGTTGCCCGGCATGGATGGGCTGGAGCTTTTCCGCTCCGTCAAGGCTGAGGGGATCGCCCCGCCGTTCGTTCTGCTGACCGCCTTCGGTACGGTGGAAGAGGCGGTATCGGCGCTCAAGGAGGGGGTAACCGATTTTCTCACGAAGCCGCTGAAAGACCCGGATGCCTTGCGGACTCTCGTTCGCCGGACCCTGGAGAACCGGCGGCGGGAGCTGACCCTGACCGTGCTGAAGGAGCGGGAAGTAGCCGGATTACCGCCGGAAGAGGTGATGTTTGCCGGCGCCGCGATGGCAGAAGCGCGCCGCCTGATCGGGAATGTGGCGGATACCCCCGCCTCGGTGCTGATCAGCGGCGAGTCCGGCACCGGTAAGGAGCTTGCGGCCCGGATGATCCATCTTGGAAGCCAGCGTCACGACGCGGCCTTTGTCGCCATCAACTGTGCGGCAATCCCTGAAAATCTGATGGAGAGTGAGCTGTTCGGTCATGAGAAAGGGGCCTTTACCGGCGCTTCGCAGGCCCGTCCCGGCAAATTCGAGCTGGCCGCCGGCGGCACCCTGTTTCTGGATGAGATCGGCGAGCTGCCCCTGTCGTTACAGGCAAAACTGCTGCGTGTTTTGCAGGAGAGAACCTTTGAGCGTCTGGGCGGACGCCGGGAGATCCGGGCCGATGTGAGGATTGTCGCGGCAACCAACCGGGATCTTGGAACCGAAATCCGTGAACGACGCTTTCGGGAAGACCTCTACTACCGCTTGAACGTCTTTCCGATCCACCTGCCCCCCCTGCGGGAGAGGTGTGACGGCCTGCCGATCCTTACCGGGTATCTGGTATTGCGGGCGGCGCAGCAGATTGGCAGGGTAATTTCTCTTGTCGAACCGGAGGTGCATGCCGCTATCGCCGACTATGGCTGGCCGGGCAACATCCGCGAGTTGCAAAACGTCATCGAGCGGGCCGTGATATTGAGCAGCGGCCGGATCACCCTGGGCGATTTGCCGGAACTGATTCGTCGGCCGGTCAAGGAACCACCGGTCGCAACGGATGGCAGCCTGCAGGACCGGGAGCGGGAAGCCATCTTGGAGGTGCTGACGCAGTGCGACGGGAACCGCCGTCTGGCGGCGGAGCGTCTCGGGATCTCGAAGCGCACGTTGCAGTACCGGCTCAAGGAGTATGGTTTGGTGTAGGGGTGGGTTTCAAACCTCCCCGGGTTACAGGCGGTGCAGAATCGACACCGCGTGGTGCAAGATCTGCACCGGTACCGGAAGGCGTTCTTTGGGTTCTTTGCATTAAAGTTAGTTATAATAATGAGATATGACTTATAATGAGATTGGCACGGTATCTGCTTTATCCTATGGCAACGGGAATGGTTCCCGCTCACAACCAAACGAAAAGGAGATACGAAGATGAAAGCAAAGCAATTGATGGTAATGGCAGTAGTGGTGGCGGCATCCGCCCTGGTTATCGGGAGTGAGTCCTATGCCCGCGGCGGGGGCGCAGGGGCTGGTGGCGGCAGAGGCCAGGGAACCCAGGCCATGGGCGAGTCAACAACCCAGACTCGGCCGGAGGGTTCACAGCGTCGTGACGGGTCGTTCCTGAGCACGGGAACTACGGCAAACGGTTCTACAACGCGACCCGGCAATGGGCAAGGGGTAATGGACGGTACGGGAATCAACCATCCGGTGTCGGTGGTTCCCGCAAGCACGACTCCGTAGCAAGCAGGTAATCTGAGATGAGAGACATCCAGCGCTTTTATATCCTGATTGCGGCAGCGGCCCTCCTGCTCGTGCTGGGAGGAACGGCCGACGCCTTCGGGGGGGGTGGCGACTCCGGAGACCTGAATAGAAGCGGCTTGGATCTGGGACAGGGGTATGATCGCAACACGGTCGTGAAAATCAGCGGACCTGTTGCGGTCCCCCCTCGCCCACTTGCCGGTGGCCTGATTTTATTACGTTCAGCTACAAGGGAGACTATTCATGATGACGTCAATGAGTATAGCGCTGGCAGATAAACGTGTGCCGCTCAAGTGGGTATCAAGAACCGGTCTTCGGCTTTTGCTTCCGATCATGATACTCTTTGTATTTACAGGATGTTACCCTGCGCCGTATCGCGAGGCTTCACGCCCCATTCCCAAGGATGTAGCCGTAAGCCCAAAAGCCCCAGTTACCCAAGTCTTTTTCTATCCAAAATCCGGACAGACAACCGAACAACAGTCACGTGACCACTTTGAATGTTATAACTGGGCGATAAAACAGACCGGCTTCGATCCGAACCAGTCATCTATTCCTGCGGAGCAGCGTGTCCGGGTGGTGCCGATGCCTCCACCCGGTCATGATACCGCCGCTCTGACCATTGCCGGTGCGGTACTGGGGGCGCTCATTGCCGGCCCGAGGCACGCAGGGGCTGGCGCATTGATCGGCGTAGGGGGTGGGCTTGTTGCCGGCGCAGCATCAGATGCATCGCGGGAGCGGTATGCCAGGCAAGTGGAAGAAGCTTATGTCAGGCGTGATCAAGAGTTCGACTCCCGCAATGAGGAAAAAGCGCACGCCTTCCGACGCGCGATGTCAGCCTGCCTCGAAGGCCGCGGATATAGTGTTCAGTAAAGAAGTCACGAGATTCCTTTGATATTATTTTATGGAGGTAATGAGTATGTCACGTCTCCGGAAGACAAGTTGGTGCTTTACGATTGGGCTTATATTGGCCGTTTTGTCCGGAATGGCTCTGTTCGGGTCAACACGGGTGGCGCATGCAGGAGAGCGCGGCGGCGACCGTCGCGAATTTACGGATTCGCGTTATGGCCACAACCACGCTTACCCGGCACGCGGCCAGTACGTTGAAAGGATGCCAAACGGTTATCGGCCGGTGTTTTACGGCAAAACGCGATACTATTTCCACGGAGGCGCCTGGTACCACTCGCAGGGATCGCGTTTCGTCATCACTGCGGCTCCATTCGGCATGATTGTTCCCTTTTTGCCTCTGTACTATGCCACAATTTGGGTGGGCGGTCTTCCTTACTATTACGCAAATGAAACCTACTACACTCAAAGCGCAGGCGGCTATGTCGTCGTCGAGCCGCCGAAGGGTGAAGTCAGCCAGACCACCCCACCAGCCGCCCAAATGTCATCAGACCAGTTGTTCGTCT
>CAIUXU010000448.1 GCA_903903205.1 uncultured Syntrophobacterales bacterium | reverse complement strand
GTTTCCGGTGCTGCACGCCGAGGAGTTCGAGGTTACCTGGTTTCCCAGGGCCAGCAACCCCGCGATCCGCGCGCTGGTCCCGCTGTTCATCACCTGTTCAACGATCCGGCTCCCCATCCGCCGGACCTTTCCCTCGTTCACCATCGGGACCACCGTCCGGGCGATCGTGTCCATTCCGCCGATTCCCGATCCGGCGATTACCCCCGTTTCCCAGTGCACGTGGTCGTCTTCGGCATCGGGCACGGCAAAGCCGGCATCGGTCCAGGCGTCTATGGCCGCCACGGAGGCGTAGCCGATATTGTCGTTGATCGACAGCAGCTTTTCATGATCGAAATAGCGCTGCCGTATCTCCTCGAATCCCTCCGGAACACCCCCGACCTGACAGGCGAAGTTCAATTGCTCCAGTTCCGGAATATGGCGGATACCCGAACGCCCTGCTCGAAGGGCCTCTGCGAATCGATCCAGTCCGTGGCCGTTCGGCGCCACCACCCCCATCCCTGTAACAACCACCCTGCGTTTCATAATTCTCCCTTTTAAAAGTCCCCGGCGCTTGTCATTCTATCCCGTGAGACCCCTTTTCCTGCAAGGGTTCCCGAGCAGACTTCACCGCCGTCCAACCGCGTCATAACGCAGTTGACCTTGATCTGGTTTCCGCGGAAATAGACCTTCCGCCCCACAATCCGGACGAACTCGCCGGGGCGGACCACACCGCTAAACTCCACCTGCTCCGCGAGCGTAAACAATGTAACGGGATCATCGATCTGTGTTTTCCCTTTTTCCTGAAGCGAATTCAGGTAAAGGCCGAAGGCGACGACACCCGTCTGGGCCATGGTTTCGATGAGGATAACCCCCGGTGTGACGGGAAAGCCCGGGAAATGGCCCGTGTAGAAATATTCATCACTGCGGAACTGGTAGGTTCCGACGATGTGCTCCTCGTCCAATTCCAGGATCTCGCTTATGAAACGGAAGGGGGGCCGCTGGGGCACCATCTCCAGAATCCGATCCCGTATCACAGAATCAGCCTCCATAGAGCCCTCCATTCACATGAATCACCGTGCCGGTAATGTATGAACCTGCGGTGGCGAGGAAACCCACCACCTCCGCGATCTCCTCTGGCCGCCCCATCCGGTTGAGGGGAATTCCGGCAAGAATCCCCGTCCGGACCTCTTCGGGCAGACGGGCGGTCATCTCTGTTGCAATGAATCCCGGGGCGATGGAATTGACCAGGATGTCGCGCCCCCGGAGCTCCCGGGCAAGCGACTTTGTCAGCGCGTCCATGGCCGCCTTCTCCATCGTGTAGGGAATCTGGCCGCCGTTTCCGGTGTGGCCGACAACACTCGATATGTTAATGATTCTGCCGCTGTTGGCGCGGAGCATATACTGGCGCAGGATGCGCTTCGTCAGGTACCAGGCGCCGCGCACAACCGCTCGCTGTGCATCGAACTGCTCGATCCGCATCCGCTGCATGTCAACATCGAGGGAGACCCCGGCATTGTTCACCAGAACGTCGAGACGCTCCGTCTTCGCCTTCACCGCATCCACCATCGCATCGATCTGCGCGATGTCGGCCAGGTCCGCCGGCAGCAGAAATCCGTCACCGATCTCCGCAAGCAGCGAAAGCGCCGCCGCCTCGCTCGACCGGTAATGGATTCCCACGCGAAAACCTTTTGCCGCCAGCTCCCGAACGCAGGCCGCCCCGATCCCCGTTGCGCCCCCCGTCACCACCGCCACCTTTTTTGCTATCATTTCCATTGTTTCACTCATTTTGCCGTAAACAGCTCCCTAACCATTCATCCGGCCGCCGACGGAGTTTGCCGACCGACGGGGGTAGTCCGGATAGGCAATCCCCCTGAAGACGCCTGTCCGCGCCCCGTGGATCTCGGCTACCGTCTCACCGTCCACCGAGACAATCCCTTCCCCGATGACGATGCTCGCGCCCGATTCCTTCAAGTTGGTAAAACGCCGCACATCCACCTCGTAGCGCACACAGCGGTTGAACGGACGGATCTGGCCGCTGAAGAGAACCTCTCCGCAGCCGAGCGCGCGTCCCGATCCAAGCGCCCCCCGCCAGATGCAATAAAAACCCAGGAGCTGCCAGATGGCGTCCACGCCGAGGCAACCGGGCTGAACCGGATCGGCGGGCATGTGGCACTGGAAATACCAGGCGTCCAGGCGAATATCCTGTTCCGCCACGATCTTCCCCTGACGACCGTCCGACCGGATTTCGATGATCCGGTCCACCATCAGGAAAGGCGGCGCCGGCAAACGGGCCGCAAATCCTTCCGGTGGGTCTTCCACCAGGGTTCCGTAGGCAAAAGCGATGAGCTCCTCCAACCCGAAACGGGAACTCTTCTGAAATTCTTCGTAGGTCATCCCTGCTCCTCAATGGCCAGCAGCAGGTTGACCCAGGTCAGACCCGCCCCGACAAGACAGATTGCGACACGGTCACCGGGCATCAGTTCCTCCCAGTGCCTGCTCAAAACCGCGGGCGCGCCGGCGCCGCCGGTGTTGCCAAAATCGGCCACATTGCACCAGTGCTGCTCTTCCGGGATGCCCGCCCGTTCGCAGACGGTCCTGAGCGCCCCCAGATTGGCCTGGTGG
The DNA here is from genome assembly GCA_903903205.1 of uncultured Syntrophobacterales bacterium. Lineage (GTDB taxonomy): Bacteria > Desulfobacterota > Syntrophia > Syntrophales > UBA5619 > UBA5619. Next base: position 798 of record CAIUXU010000448.1, on the reverse strand, counting down.
CCGATGAAACGAAAACGCCCCTGCTGCGGCGGCAATCCGGATTTGAGATTCTGGAGGGATTCGGTCATCCGGCGGATCGCAAACCCCTGGACGGCCTGGCCATCCTGGCGAAAATAGGAGGCAGAGCGGATTGTTACCTTCTCCCACCCGGAAGGATTGGTTCCGCAACTGGTTTCCGTAAATGCCGCCCTTGCTTTCACCGACGCCGAGACGACGGCGGCCGTGGTCGCATCGCCGAACAGCACGGAAGCGGACCGGTCGCTGTAGTCGATGACGCGGGTGATTCCTTCCGGCTGAACCATCAGCACGAACGGCGGAAGCTTGTCCGCCGCCATCCTGTTGAGAAATTCGACCTGCATTCCGAAGGTTGTGCAGGCAGAGTTTACATCGAGACAGGGGGCGTCGATCCCCAGTTCCGCCGCCACGGTGGCCGCCTCCGCCGGTGTGGTGATGGCGGGAATGCTGCTCCCCGAGATCACCAGTCCGATGTCGCCGGGTTTAAGGCCCGCCCGTTCGAGGGCCATTTGCGCGGCGGCCGCAGCGGTCTCGGCATTCTGGTAGATGCTCGCCTCGTGGGCCGCCCGCACATCGCAGTTCTTCGTCTCGCGAATATAGTCGAGGGAGAGGACCGTCCGCCGCGCGCGGATCCCGACACGCTCCATGATCCAGGCCTCGTCGGTCCCGATCCCGAGCTCCTCCAGAAACCGGTTCGTAATCACGTTTTCCGGATGAAAATGGCCAATGCCGTGCAGATAGAGCATCAGATCAGCTCCCGTCCGATAATCATGTTCTGGACCT
>CAIUXU010000447.1 GCA_903903205.1 uncultured Syntrophobacterales bacterium | reverse complement strand
TCCGCATCGTAGGCCGGGCCCGGCGTCACCATGGAGACCTGCACACGGGCGGATGTCTCCGCCGCAATGCCGAGGAAACCGGCAAATTTCTCCGGAATCGCCGCTGCTGGGGGCGGCGTCGCAGACAGGGCGTTCACAAAGGCTCCGAAGGCGTCCGGGGCAAAGCCCATCTCTCGTGCCACCGGCGCCAGCTCCCGCCGAAACTCCGCCACGCGACCCGGCGTCCAGAAGGCCTGCCAGTCCGCAGCATGACGCCGCGCCAGAGCCTCCCCCGGGAAGAGGTCGGAAAGGGCGAAGGCCGCCCCGACCGTTCCCCGCTTGAGATCCTCCCGGAACATTCCGGCCAGGCGGTCGCTTTTGGCCTGCAACTCCTCCAGATTCTTCCCTTCGGTCATCAGGTAAACCCGGCTCGTCAGATCCCCCCAAACCCGTTGGAATGTCTTTTCTGCAGCAAGCGTCTCTTTGCTCAGGGAATTCATCGCGCCGATATCTACCTGAAAAACGGGGCGGGCAAAACAGAGCATAACGCCGAAGAAAAGTGCAGCCACCACGAGTTTCGTCTTTTCCCCCGACAACGCGAACCGGTCCAGAATACGGCCCAGCCACGGATCGCGGGTTTTCAGCGCCGGCGGCATAACGGGCAGAATCCGGGGGAAAATCCAGTGGACAACCGCAAAGGCAAAGGCCACCCCCAGGGCCGCAAAAACGCCGACCTCGGCAAGCACGCGGAACCGGCTCAAGAGCAGCAGCAGAAAGCCGCCGATCGTCGTCAGGGCAGCCAGAATCTCCGCAGCCCGGACCTCGCAGGCGGCCTGGCGGCCCGAGACTTCACAGGGCCGGTCGAGAAACAGCAGGTAGGTGAGCCCCAGATCCACGGTGAAGGCCATGATCGCCCCGCCGAAACTGACGGCCAGGATGGAGAGGGAGGGGAAAATAAACGAGCAGACCAGCAGCGCGAAAATGGCGCCAGCGGTAGATGGGAGCAGCGCCAGAAGACCGATGAGGGGCCGCGGAAAGGTGACGACCAGCAGGAAGGCGATCCCGAGCGTCGTCAGAAGGATCGCTATTCTCATGTCCCGCTTCGCGGCATTCTCGTTGTCCAGCGCAGCGCGGTAGGCCCCCACCGCCGTCAGGGTGAACCGGGGAGCGCTGGACGGACGGACGGCGTTTATTTTCTCCGCCAGACCGGAGATCAGTGGAGGGATGGCCCGGGTATAGGTCGTATCCGTCGCGGAACCTTTGAGCTCCGCCATGACGAGCAGATGTCCTCCGTCGCGGGAGAGCAGTTTCCCCCGGTAGAGTTGCACATCCCGGCTCGGCAGGAGTTGGGACATTCGGGCCAGAACCAGGTTTCGCAGGCCAAGGGGATCGCGGGCGATAAAATCAGCCTGGCCAATCCCTTCGAGCCCCTGCACGACCTTGAGATTTTCCGCCAGGATCCGCCGCAGCTCAGCCGGAGCGAGAAGCGGCGCAATCTGCGCTTCCAGTTGCGGCCCGTCGAACAAGAGGGGAAGGTGGCCGATGACATGGTCAACGAGTTCAGGGAAGAGCGTCTCCATCTGCTGCATCCCAACCTGCCGGAACAAACCGCTTTCGCGAAGCCCCGTCTCGATCAGATCGGCAGCGGCTGCCAGGTCGTCCCGGGATCTCTCCCCTCCTCCTTCGATCGCGACATCGATGACCAGCCGGTCCTGGACGGGAAGGTGGCGGATAACCCGGTGGGCGTCCACCAGGACTGGATCGTGACGGGGAAGTG
>CAIUXU010000446.1 GCA_903903205.1 uncultured Syntrophobacterales bacterium | reverse complement strand
GCCCTCGGTTGTGCGCTTCTCCACCGCCCGCGGATTCTCTTTCTCGACGATCCGACCTCCGGCGTCGACCCGATCACCCGGCGCCATTTCTGGAATTTCATCGGCCGGATCGCGGAGGAGGGGATCACGGTTTTTGTCACGACGCACTACATGGATGAGGCGCGCCACTGCGGGCGGATCGTGATGATCAGCGAGGGAAAGATTGTCGCCGCGGGAAGTCCGGAAGAGATCATTCGCGAAACCTGTCCGGAAAAGCCCGATGCGGACCTCAACGACGCCTTCATCGCGTTGATGAAGAACGGAAAACAGGAAGGAAGCAAGGCGTGAATCCGAGAAATATCCAGGCGATCGCCACCAAGGAGATCTACCACCTGCTCCGGGATTTCCGAAGCCTCTACCTGGCTTTTGCCATCCCGCTGCTCCTCATCCTGCTCTTCGGCTATGCGCTCAGCCTCGACGTGGAAAACATCAAGACAGCCGTTGTGGACCAGGACCGGACGGACCTGAGCCGGGACTTCATCCGCCGCCTCGGCGCCGGTTCCTATTTCCGGATCTCTGACCAGTTGCCGGATGTCAACGCCGTAACGGATGCGCTCGACCACGGCCGGGTGACGCTCGCCGTGATCATCCCCGCCGGCTGGACCGCCGATCTCAGGGCGGACCGGGAGACCTCCGTCCAGATCCTCCTCGACGGGAGCGATCCTAATTTCGCCGGGATATCGCGTTCTTACATCACCGCCTTTGTCGAGGGCTACAACCGGAAGCTCCTCCTCGATTTCCTCGACCGGCAGGGGATGGAGAAGATTCGGCCGCCTGTCGAGGGGCGCATCCGGGTCTGGTTCAACGAGGATCTGGAGAGCCGGAACTTCATCGTCCCGGGGATCATCGCAATCATCATCATGATCGTCGGGGCGATGCTGACCTCGCTCGTCATTGCCCGAGAGTACGAAAACGGCACGATGGAGACGATCCGGTCGCTCCCGATCCGGGCGGGGGAATTCCTCGTGGGCAAGGCGATCCCCTACTTTCTGATCGCCCTCATCGACGTCCTTGTCGCCGTCCTGATGGGGCAGGTTCTCTTCGGCATCGTGATGAAGGCGGGGTTCTGGCTGATGATCCTGGCCTCCTCACTCTACATCCTGGTCGCGCTGACGCTCGGGCTCCTCATCTCGTCGGTGACGAAGTCCCAGATGGTGGCAAACCAGGCGGCCGTTCTGCTCACCTACCTCCCGTCGCTGCTGCTTTCGAACTTCGTCTTCCCGGTGATCAACATGCCGAAGGTTCTACAGCTTGTCACCTACCTGGTCCCGGCGACCTACTACATCAACATCCTCTCCGGGATCTACCTCCGGGATCTCGGCGTCTCCCACCTTTGGCCCGATCTTCTGGTTCTGACGGGAATGTTTGCATTCCTCGCGACGCTGAATGTTATCATCCTGAAACGGGAGGGTTTATGAGCTGGCTACGCATCCGGGAGATGGTCCGCAAGGAGTTCATCCAGCTCTTCCGCGACAAGCGGAACCGCCCCGTTCTGATCTTGGCGCCGCTGATCCAGCTCCTCGTCTTCGGCTACGTGGTCAACTACGATATCAAAGACATCCGCGTCGCGTTGATCGACCAGGCCGAGACCCGGGAGAGCCGGCTTCTCGCCGACGCCTTCACCGCGGGAGGGATCTTCCGGATCACCCACCGGCCGGCGGATGTCCACGGGATGGAGGAGCTGTTTCTGAAGGGGAAGGCCGACATCGGGATACGAATCCCCCCCGATTTCAGCAGCCGTATTCGCCGGGGGGCTACGGCCGACGTCCAGATCCTCGCCGACGGCAGCATGAGCAACATGGCCTCCGTCCGGATCTCCTACGCCATGATGGTCCTCGACCGCCTGAACAATGAGCTGGTCCGCGAGATCTATGGCCGCGACCTCCGTTACGGGAAGATTGACGCCCGGATCCGGACCTGGTACAACCCGAACCTCGACAGTCAGAATTTTTTCGTTCCGGGGATCGTCGCCTTTGTTATCATGCTGATATCACTGCTTCTGACCTCCATCGCAATCATCAAGGAGCGCGAAAACGGGACGATGGAGCAGCTCATCGTGACGCCGCTGAAACCGATCGAGCTGATCATCGGCAAGACCATCCCCTATACAATCATCGCGATTGGCCAGATGGTCCTTGTCATGGTGTTCGCGCTCTACTGGTTCGATCTCCCGCTGGCGGGGAGTGTCGCCGCTCTTTTCCTCGCAACCTGCCTGTTTCTGCTGAGCACCCTGGGCATCGGGCTCTTTATCTCGACCGTGTCGAAAACCCAGCAGCAGGCGATGATGACCACCTTTTTCTTCATCCTCCCGTTCTTCATGCTCTCCGGCTTCGTCTTCCCGATCGCAAACATGCCCGAGGTCGTTCAGTGTTTGACATACCTGAACCCTTTGCGCTATTTCCTGGTCATCATCCGCGGCATCTTTCTCAAGGGGGTGGGGTTGCACATCCTCTGGCCCCAGTACGTCGCGCTGGCCGTTCTCGGCGTCACGGTCTTCACCGGGGCGGTCGGGCGTTTCCGGAAACGTCTGGATTGATAGGTTAAGAAAGAACCATGCTGAAAGTCGTTACCGATGAGGCGGCGATAGCACGCTGCCGGCGACAATTTGTGAGGAGTTTCAAGCCGGTTGTTACCGAAAGGCTACCGGTGAAACTTGGCCATCCGGGGGCGAGTGAAAAAGTGAGGGTCGCCTGGTCGGAGAGCCTTGGCATCTGGTTCTTCACCCTGAAGATCGCCGGAAGCCGCTACTGGAACGGCTTCGGGATTGGCCGGCCGGAGACGGGAACCGCCATTGCGATTACCTGTGAGATCAATTTTCCCCTCTGCGGCATCGACCGGAGAATTGGCGGCGCCTTCGCCCAGGACCGCG
>CAIUXU010000445.1 GCA_903903205.1 uncultured Syntrophobacterales bacterium | reverse complement strand
GGCCTTGAGCAGCATGGTTCCGACCAGCAATGCGATCGTGATGAAGGACATGACGCCCCAGACAGACAACTGGCGGTGGGTCATCCAGAGGTTGGCAATCTGGTAAAACGGCAGCAGGATGAAAAGGAACGACATGGCCGCACTCAACACCCCGTAAGCGGAATAAATGCGCTTTTCACGCGGGGATAGCGTGGGTTCGGCGGTGGTAGTTGCGCGCCTCTTTGTCCACCGGGTGAGGCCCGTTTTGAGATAATCGAAGGACTTCTGCTGCAGGTTGGGAATCTCCGTCCAGTCCATGAGCATGTAATAGGCGTCCATGCGAATGAGCGGGTTGAAATTCATGAGGATGCCAAAGGCATTCATCAGCGTGATCATGATCCAGAGGGCGGCCCAGGGGGTTGCGGAAGCCACCGTCAAGCCCGCGCACCAGGCCGTCACCCCGAAGAAGGCCCAGGAAACCAGCGGCCCGGCCAGCGAGACCCATATCCGCTGAGATTTTTTCGGGAAATTCCAGGCCGACGTGGTATCGCAAAAAAAGATGAACATCGCCATGTACCACATGATCCCGAGCTTTCGGATCTGCCCGCCGAAATGCTTGCAGGTCGTCCCGTGGGCGAACTCGTGGATCGCCACATTGAGCAGCGTGATCAGGTAAGCGACTGCGATCATGAGGGGATTCTGGAGGAACAGGGTATCCATCCGCACCAGCAGGTGAACGATGGCGTCCCAGTTCATGAAAAGGGGAATCAGCCCCGACAACCCGATCAAAACCAGGACGGTAACGCCTGCGGGATTGAACATGAAGCTCGTCTGCCGGTGAACCCAGGCGACGGCCGCGTCGGGTCGGGGGATGCTGAAGACCGGTGAAAGCCAGCGTTTCCAGCGCTCTTTCCCTGTTGTCGCGTCGGCGTCGCCATCCAGCATGCCGGAAGCTTCCAGCGTCTCGTAGAGCCGCAAAACATGATCCGGCGAAATCGGCCCCCGTTCGACGGCGTGCTCCAGGTAGATATCTTCCAGCGTACACTTTCCATCAAGGCGGTTGATGATAAACGTATCGATGGGCGACAGCCGGAGCACCTTCTGGCTGCGGGTGTCATGAATGAGGGCGTCGCCAGATTGAGGATTCCCGCCTTCATCCGCCTGGCTCTCGATCGTCAGATCCGCCCGCAACTTCGGCGTGAGCCCCATGACCCACAACTGCTGCGCCTGCTGTTCCACGCGGCAGTATTTCACCATCACCAGGGAGGCGCGTTTGCCGTCGATACGGAAAAAGACCCGATCCATGGTGCGCTTGATGATATGCAGCCACAGCCCTTCAAGTGTGTCGCCGGTCTCTTTCCCGGCAGACGGCACCTCGTAAGTCGGCTCCTCCTGGGGATTGAGGGGGATGGCGGCGTCATAGACAAAATGCACCTGCACGATCTCGTCCTGCCAGGTGAAACCCACCTCGAACGGCGTCGTCACATTCTGCTCGCCGCACAGCGCGATGAGCTGTTCCGCCGCCTCCAGAATGGCCGCACTGGTCTGCTCTACCTGCTTGCGCGGAAAGGCCCTCGCCGTCAGGTAGGAGTGCGCCGTGAGTTCGACCATCCGCAGCCACGGCAACTCCGGTTTCACACGGATCGCAATATCAAACTCCGGAACAGCGCTCTTCATCCTCTATCGTCCTCAACCAGTTGCAGATCTGCGGAATCCCTTTTCGTGGGCGTGACACTGTCGCCGGTCTCTGACCGACTCAGTCTTGAACATGCCCGGATCGCAAGGC
>CAIUXU010000444.1 GCA_903903205.1 uncultured Syntrophobacterales bacterium | reverse complement strand
CCGGAAAATACGATGGCCGCATTCCGGGCGGCGATCGAGGCCGGATGCGACATGATCGAACTGGATGTCCACCTCTCTCGAGACAAGGAAGTTGTCGTCATCCATGATGACAACCTGGAGAGAACCACCACCGGCAGAGGGAACGTAGCCAACCAGACCTTCGCGGAACTGAGACGCTGGGATGCCGGTGTCTGGTTCGCCCCCCGGTTCGCCGGGGAACGGATCCCGGCTTTGGCAGAGGTTCTGGCGCTTGCACACAACAAGATTCTCATCAATATTGAACTGAAGAAGGGCGCCCATTTCCCCTACACCATGGCGGAGCTGGCCGATCTCACCCTTCGTGAGGTCGAGAAGGCCGGCATGGAGAGCCAGGTCCTCTTCTCCTCCTTCGACCCCATCGCGATCGACCGAATCCGCGAGAGGAATCCCCTCCTCCCCATAGCCCTGATCAAGGATAAACCCTGGATGGAGCCGGAAGAGGCCGGCGGAGGAAAGATCTACCCGACACTGAACTGCCGGGCAACGGTGCTCAACGAGGAGAACGTCTGGCGAGCACACAAAAAAGGAATCCGTGTCCATGCCTGGACCTTGAACACCCCGAAAGAAATGTCCCGTTTCATCGCCCTCGGCGTTGACGGAATTATCACGAACCACCCCGACCGACTGATCCACCTCCTGCAATAGCAGAGATGGGGCCGGGGCCGAGTGGAAGCGGGTTAATGGTTCATCGAGAACCAAGGCCCGGGCCAGGGGGAATCTTTTCCCTGAATAGAGACCTTTGAAAATCTAACCTTTTTGTCATTCCCGCGAAAGCGGGAATCCATAAGGCTTTGAAAGAACTATAGGATTCCTGCTTTCGCAGGAATGACGATATGCTGGGTTTCGTGAGAAATTCAAAGGTCTCGAATAGAGTATGTTTTTTGCCTGTAATTATGGTATTGACAGGCTGTTCCTGGAAAGAACGGCGCCAAAGGGTATGTGATAAAATAATGGTCTCGGCGGGGTTATGAAGCGCATATTCTACGGCTGGTACATGGTTGGCGCCGGTTGCGTCATGCAGTTCGTCCAATCCACTCTGCTCCTCCAATCCTTTGGCGCATACTTTGCTGTGCTGCGCGACGACCGCGGCTGGTCCAAAACCGAACTCTCGGGCGCCGCGGCACTGCACCAGGTCGAGGCCGCGATCCTCGGCCCGCTGCTCGGCTGGTTCATCGACCGCTTCGGGACTCAGTGGGTAATCCGCGTCGGTGTTGTTATGTTTGGCGCCGGCTTCATCCTGCTTAGCTACATCGATTCGCTACTCGCCTTTTACGGTGCGTTCATCGTTGCCGCGCTTGGCGGCAGCCTGTGCGGCTTCTTTCCGCTCAATGTCGCGCTGATCCACTGGTTCGATCGACACCGCGGCCGCGCGCTCTCCTCGATGCAGATCGGATTTGCGCTTGGCGGCCTTGCCATGCCCATGGTGGCCTGGGGACTTGCTACCTGGGGCTGGCGCTCCACCGCCTTCGCCTCCGGCATCATCATCATCGCGGTATGCCTGCCGCTTTCCTTCGTCATCCGGCGCCGTCCCGAGGACATAGGCGAAGTAATGGACGGAATCGCGTCTCATGCCAGGGATGCCGTTTCGGCGCCTGAAAAAGATAGCAACGACACAACCCGTGACTTCACCGCCCGCGAGGCGCTGCGCACCCCGGCATTCTGGCTGCTTTCACTCGGCCACGGCTTCTCGCTGTTTGTTGTCACAGGTGTCAACACTCACGCCATCACACACATGAAAGAAGGTCTCGGCTACACCATCGAGGCGGCGTCGTTTGCCATCATGCTGCAGACCTTTGCCCAGCTCGGCGGCGTCGGTCTTGGGGTCTGGATCGGAGACCGCTTCGACAAACGAATCCTTTCCGCGCTTTGCATGCTGGGGCACATGAGCGGTCTGCTCTTCCTCACCTACGCCACCGGCCCCGCACTGATCGTCGCCTACGCCATCCTGCATGGCACCGCCTGGGGTCTGCGCGGGCCCTTCATGCAGGCGATCCGCGCCGATTACTTCGGCCGCAGCGCGATCGGCATGATTCTGGGGCTTTCCTTCATGGTCATCATCGTCGGCCAGATCGGCGGTCCGATGATCGCTGGCATCCTCGCCGACATGACCGGCAACTACCGCGCGGGATTCACCACGCTCGCCCTTCTGGCGGGGCTGGGATCTGCATTCTTCCTGCTTGCAAAGCGTCCGGAGCGGCCGACTCGGAGAACAGGCGACGTTTGATCCCTCAGGTGTGCGCCTCGTCCCAGTTCCTGCCGGCGGCGATCTCCACACGGAGGGGCACATCAAGCTTCAGCACCCCTTCCATCCCTTCGCGGACGAGAGCCAACAGGACTTCCCTTTCGGAAACGGGTGATTCAAAGACGAGTTCGTCGTGGACCTGCATGATCATGGCGGCGTTGAGATGTCTCTCCGAGAGGACCCGGGCGATCTTGAGCATGGAGATCGGAGCGTCGTGTAGGGAAAGAGTGTCTTCGCCTGTGTAGATCTCGGTGG
>CAIUXU010000443.1 GCA_903903205.1 uncultured Syntrophobacterales bacterium | reverse complement strand
GGGACCTCGGGCGGCGGGATCTTCAAAACGACCGACAGGGGGGTCAAATGGACCCGCGTGGACGGCGGCATCACGACAAGCGACATTCGATTTCTCGCCATCTCGCCCAACTATTCCAGCTACGGATTTATTTTCGCCGTCAGCAACGACGGCGGCGGGGTTTTCGCCTCGATCGATAAAGGAACCACCTGGGCCCTCCGCAACAGCGGTCTGACCAATAACTGCTGGATAAATGGCTTGTTCTTCTCACCCAACATCGGCGCCGACCGAACGATCTATGCTTTCGACCGTAATACCCTCTACAAATCATCAATTGATCCAGCGGACTGGACCGTCGTCAGCAGCATAGATTCATATAATGGTTTTATGACCATCACGGCATCGCCCAATTTCGGCACTGACCATACCCTGCTCGCCGGACTCGATTGCGGCAGTAGAAATCATACGTTAAGATCCACCGATAGTGGCATCAATTGGACACCCTTCGGCGACCGAAACATCGACGGGTGTAATGTGAATACGATCATCTATTCACCTGTCTATGCGTCGGATAATGTCGTCTTCGCCGCCTCCGACTGGACATTGAAAAAATCCTACGACGGCGGGAAGACCTGGCAGAGATTAAGCTGGATCTATAATAGCCCACGCTATATCCTGGCGATATCCCCCTCTTATGCCAGTGATAAGACTGTTTTTACGGGCCAAGTCATGGGCAGCGTCTTCAAATCAGTGAACAGCGGCGACACCTGGGAGAGCGCCAGTGCCGGACTGACGGAACCGGGCAACTCAAGCAGCGGTGTTCGAATCTCGAATAACGCAAAAGGGAATGTGATCGGCGGGAACAGTCCGGGCAAACGCAACGTCATCAGCCATAACAGCAATGGCGGCGTTGCGATCCACGACAACGGCAGCGACAACAACATGATTATCGGCAACTACATCGGAACCGACGCAAGCGGCGCCGCAACCTTGGGAAACAGCAGTCGCGGCGTCTCTCTGTCATCGAACGCGAAAGGAAATCTGATCGGCGGGAACGCACCCGGCGAGAGAAACATCATCAGCGGCAACTGGGATTGGGGTGTAAGCTTCGACAACAGCGCTACAAACAATACCGTTGCCGGTAATTACATCGGACTGAACGCCGCCGGCACGGCGGCATTGGGGAACATGAGCGGCGGTATCGGATCATGGAACGGTCCGCAGCAAAACAAGATCGTCGGCAACGTCGTCAGCGGCAACAACAGTGACGGCATTCATTTCAACAACGCCCACCGGAATCTCATTGTCGGCAACTACGTCGGAACCGACCCCACCGGTGAAACCGGCATCCCCAACATCGGCCAGGGCATCTCTTTTTGTTGCGGCGCTCAGGGCAATGTGGTCGGCGGAACGGCCCCGGGTCAAGCGAACGTCATCGCCTACAACCGGTACAGCGGTATCAATGTAAGTTCGGTCAACAGCGTCGGCAACACCCTCTCCCGGAACGTGATTTTCAGCCATACCTCTCAAGGGATCGACAATAACGGGGGCGGCAACAACGAGTTTCCTCCGCCTGTACTCACGAACATAGTCGCCACCTCTGTGACCGGGATTTCTGCGTCGCCGAATCTCACCATCGAGATCTTCTCCGATAACGCAGACGAGGGGCGTATCTATGAAGGAACGTCGATCTCCGACGGAAGCGGCGCCTTCACGCTTTCCAAGCCCGGCGGCTTTCAGGGCCCTTACCTCACAGCCACGTCTACCGATGCCGACGGCAACACCTCCGAGTTATCCAGCCCGCGTCCGGCGGCCAAACCTGCGACCCCTTACGTCCTGACAGTGAACAACAGCGGTTCCGGCTCGGGATCGGTAACCAGCACCCAGCCGATCCTCATCACCTGCGGCGAGATCTGCTCGGGGATATTAACCTCCGGGACCACCGTGACACTCACGGTCGCAGCCGACGACGGTTCGGTCTTCAGCGACTGGACCGGCGCCTGCACGGGCACACAAAACACCTGCACCGTGACCATGAGCGCCAGCCAGACGGTCACGGCACAATTTATTCCCGCACAGCGCCTTCTGACCATCAGTAAAACGGGAATCGGATCGGGCACGGTCACCAGCAGCCCGACAGGAATATATTGCGGCGATGATTGTTCGAAGATCTACAATTCCGGGAGCGTCGAGCTGACAGCAACTTCGGCCACGGATTCCAACTTTGGCGGCTGGTCGGGCGCCTGCTCCGGCAGTGCGACCACATGCTTAATAGAAGCCGCAGCATTGGATGCCTCCAACCTCCATGTGATAGCCGCGTTTGCCTCTGCCGACATTACGCCGCCCGCTTCTTTGGGTAATCTTCAGGCAACGCCGACGATTAACGCCATAACGAACGACAATACTATCTATGTCTCCTGGACTGCTGCACCGGACACGGGCAGCGGCCTTGCCGGTTACTCCTTTGCGTGGGATACCAACCCCAATACAGATCCGGACAATGCCGTGGATACCACCCGGACCTCAACCACAAGTTGGACGCTTCCGAATGGGCCCAACAACTGGTTCCATATTCGCGCCGTGGACATCGCTGGCAACGCCGGCCCCACTGTTCATCTCGGACCGTTCAACATCGACACCACTTCTACACCACCACCGCAACGGGCTCCCAAGACGATGACAGTGACCAGCAGATTAGACAGCGGCCCCGGTTCTCTGCGCCAGGCCATGCTTGACGCAATTTTGGGAGACATCATCACCTTTGATCCGGCCGTTTTCCCGACCGCGAGCCCGGCGACCATAAACCCTATCAGCACTTTGCCGGAGATTTCTATGGGCGGCCTGACGATCGACGCGAGCAAGGCTGGAGTGATCCTGGACGGCCGATGGATCACTTCCGGGGCGTCTGGGTTGCGCATCCTGTCTAACGGGAATACCATCAAGGGGTTGCAGATTATTCGTTTTCCCGGAAGCGGGATAGAAATCACCGGTGGCGCGAAGAACAACAAAATCGGCGGCGTGGGGCAGATGGGAAGCACCCCGCGTGGCGAGGGAAACATCATCACCCTGAACAACAGCCACGGCATTAGCATCAACGGGATCGGGACGGACAACAACATCGTCAGCGGTAACCTCATCGGTCTGGACATCGACGGG
>CAIUXU010000442.1 GCA_903903205.1 uncultured Syntrophobacterales bacterium | reverse complement strand
TGTTGACCGGGGTGGAGGCCATCATCTCCCGGCAGTCGTATCGGGGCTCACGCGGTTCCCGCCGCTCGATGCAGATCTTCTGCGCCGGCTCGAATTCCATCATCGCCCGGAGTTTCTCGATCCCCTCCTGCTGGCTCTGGACCACATGATCGCAGCCGCCGGAGTGCTGCGTGTGCACATAGGCGCCGCCAAGGTCTTCCATTGAAACTGTCTCGCCGATTGCGGATTTCACCATCGGCGGACCGGCCAGAAAAGCATAGGCCATCTTCTCGATCATCACCGATTCGGAGGCGAGATAGACGATGTAGGCGCCGCCTGCGGTGTTTCCACCGGTGGAGAGGGTATATTGCTTGATCCCTTTCGCCGACATCCGGCACATGTTGTAGAACATCGTTCCGAAATGGCCGTCGTCGGCAAAGCTGCCGACCTGCAACGGGAGGTTGACGCCGCCGGAATCGGCGATGTAGATGCAGGGGAGGCCGCACTGCTCGGCGATCGCCTGGGCCCGCATGTGCCGCTTCAGGGTGATCGGAAAGTAACTCCCCGCCGCAACACGGTTTTCATTGGCGAAGATCATGCAATCTTTTCCGTGGACGATTCCGACGCCGGTGACGACGCCGCCGCCGGGAATATGCCCCCGCTTCTCCTCCTCGTAGGCCGGCCCGCCGTGGAGCCTCTTCTTGCCAATGTCGTACCCGGCGTCAAGCCCCAGTTCAAAAAAATCGGTTCCTGGGTCGATGAGCGACTGAATAAGTTCCCGCATCGGCTTTTTGCCCTGCTTCGCCAGACGCTCCGTCTGGGCGGCGCCTCCAATATCGTAGGCCTCCTGGCGGTGACGAAGCAGAAGCGCATCCTGCTCCTCCCAGTGTTTCAGGTTGGTATCACGCTCCTGAGCCTCTCTTTCCGCACGCGTCAGGCGCGTTTTCGTCTCCTCTGCCATATACTTATCCTCCGTTAGGAAAACCTGAGACCATATCCCCGATAAAAGCCTTCGGGGATGACATTCTTGAAGACCTCGTCAAAAGTCGTCACACCGGTGAAAACCGGTGTCCAGTATTTTTGTAGCACACGTTGAAATCTCTGGATTCCGGTTTTCACCGGAATGACGATTTTGGGGCATTTTCGACTTTTGACGACCTCGTCATTCTTAGGCCCCGTTACTCTCTGTACATCGACTCGATCAACTCCCCGTAGTGGGCGTTGATGAACTTTCGTTTGACCTTCATGGTCGGGGTTACCTCCCCGTCTTCCGTATAGAGCTTCTTGTCGAGTATTCGGAATTTACGGATGTTCTCCACGCGAGCCATCTGGGCGTTCACCTTGCTCACCTCCTCCTGAATCAGGTGGACAACCTCTTCCGCCCTCGTCAGGCTGGCGAACGTGGTGAAATGGATTTTCTGATCCTGTGCGTACTTCACCATGTTTTCCTCATCGATCACGATGATTGCGCTAACAAATTTTCGTTTGTCGCCAATCACAACCGCATCGTTGATGTACGGGGAGAACTTCAGCAGGTTTTCGATATACTGGGGGGCGATGTTCTTGCCGCCGGCCGTGATGATCAGATCCTTCTTCCGGTCGGTGATCTTGAGAAAACCCTCCTCATCAACCTCTCCGACATCCCCGGTATGCATCCAGCCGTCCTGGAGCGCCTCCCGGGTCGTCTCCTCATCCCGGTAGTATCCTTTGAAGATCCCCTTGTGACGGACGAGGATCTCCCCATCGTCGGCAATCTGGACCTCGGTGCCCGGAAGGGCCCTTCCGACGGTCCCCAGCTTGAAGTGGGTCTCATCGGACATGTGGGTGATCCCCGTGGTCTCCGTCATTCCGTATCCTTCCCGGATGGGGATTCCTATGCTCTGGAAATACTTCAGGATGTTGTGGGAGATGGGGGCGGCGCCGGAAAACCCGATCGTGACACGGTCAAACCCCAGCCGTTCCTTGAGCTTCCGGAAAACGGCAAAGTAGGCCAGTTGATAGGCGATGGAGAGCAGCAGCGCCGGAGTGCGGCCGGCGAGCTTCTCTTCGTTGTAGCGGCTGCCAATCCCGAGGGCGGTCTTGTAGGCGAATCTCTTGAACCAGGTCGCGTCCGCCATCTTCAGCACGATGCTGGAATAATATTTCTCCCAGATCCGGGGTACGGCATGGAACAGGGTGGGCGAGACGTCCCGCATGTCCATCATCACCGTGTCCGTGTTCTCCGTGAAATTGATGATGTGGCCGATCGTCAGGTGGATCATCAGATCATAGATCTGCTCATAAACATGGTTCAGCGGAAGGAAGGAGATGGTCTCGTCGTCCCGCGTGCCGCGACTGACGGCGGTCGCCTGCTTTCCGACCCAGAGATATCCTTCATGGGCGAGCATCGCCCCTTTTGGAGGGCCCGTGGTCCCGGAGGTGTAGATGATCCCGGCGATATCCTCCCCGCGCCCCTCCGCAACAAGTTTCCCGAAGAGCGATGGATCATTCTCGCCCGCCTTTCTGCCGAGGGAAAGCAGGTCGTCGAAGCTCATCACCATCGGGTCCTGGAAATCCCGGAGCCCCTCCATGTCCCAGACGATCATTTTGCGGAGGGCCGGCGTGCTCCCCCGGAAAGAAAGCGCCTTGTCTAATTGCTCTTCATCTTCGCAGATATAGACAACGGCGCCCGCGTGGCCAACGACATATTCGCACTCGGCAACGGGGTTCGTCGAGTAGATCCCGACAAACGTCGCCCCGGTGGACATGGCGCCCAGGGCCGAAAAAAGCCACTCCGGCTGATTCTCGCCGATAATGGCCACATGATCCCCTTTGCGGATGCCGAGCTCGCGCAATCCGAGAGCCACACATCTGACTTTTTCCAGATATTCCGACCAGTGGATGTCGTGCCAGATCCCGAGCTCCTTGCGCCGCATCGCCACCCTTTCAGGCTGCGCGCCGGCAATTCCGATCAGGGCCTTCGGTAATGTATCGATAACCATGTTTTAATCCTTTTCAACACTCTGCTAACGAAATCTGACTTTCCGGCGGTACCGCTGATAACCCTTGACCGAAGTCTCTTTGGCGATGCCGAGATAAAACTCCTTGACATCCTCGTCCTCCCGCAGGACCTCGGGTTTATCGGCGCGGACAATCCTTCCATTCTCCATTAAAAATGCATAGTTAGCGTATTTCAGGGCCATGTTGACGTTCTGTTCGACGAGCAGGATCGTGACGCCATCCTTTTTATTGATGTCGCGGATGATGTTGAAGATGTTCTGGGTGAGCAGGGGGGAAAGCCCCAGGGAGGGTTCATCCAGCATGAGAAGCTTCGGTCGGCTCATCAGCGCCCGGCCGATGGCGAGCATCTGCTGTTCCCCGCCGCTTAAGTGCCCCGCCTCCTGGTCCTTCCTCGTCTTGAGAATCGGAAAGAGATCATACACATGGTCGATGTCGTCCTTGATTCCTTTTCGGTCCCCACGGGTATAGGCGCCCATCATGATATTTTCCAGAACGGAGAGCTCCGGGAAAACCTCCCGCCCCTCGGGAACGTAGCTGATTCCCATCCGGACAATCTCATCCGTGTTCTTCCGGTCGATGCGTTCGCCCATGAATTCGATCGTGCCCTTTTCCGGCTGCTCCTCTTTCAGGTCGTAGAGGAGGCGCATGATGGTCTTCAAGGTCGTCGATTTCCCCGCCCCGTTGGACCCCAGAAGAGCCACAATATCACCTTGCTTCACCTCGAAAGAGATACCGTGCAGCGCCCGGATCAGATCGTACCAGGTTTCGATATTGTTCACTTTCAGCATCAGTGCTCCTCCCCCAGATACGCCTTGATGACCTCCGGGTGGCTCTGGACTTCCCGCGCTACGCCTTCGATAATCTTCTCGCCCTGGTTCATGGCAAATATACGGTCGGAAATGCCCATGATCATATTCATATCGTGCTCGATCAGTAGAATCGTCACCTTATAGTCGGCCTGTATGTCCTTGATCCAGATGTTCAAGTCGCCTTTTTCCTCGGTATTCATTCCGGCGGAGGGTTCATCCAGCAGCAGTATCTTGGGTTCAAGAGCCAGGGCGCGACCGAGCTCCACCAGCTTCCGTTTGCCGTAGGGGAGGCTCGCCACATAATGATTTCTCACCGACTGGAGGTCTAGGAAATCAATGATTTTCTCTACAATTTCCCTGTTTGCAATCTCTTCCTTTGCAGCCGCAGATCTTCTTCCCCACATGAAAGCCCCGGCAAAAACACCGGTTTTCATGTGGATATGCCTCCCCAGCAGGAGGTTGTCCATGACGGTGGCATTGGAAAACAGTTCAATGTTCTGAAATGTGCGCGCCACCCCTTTCCGTGCAACATGATCGGGAGTGCAACCCACGATGTTTTCGCCATCGCAGATGATTCGGCCGCTGTTCGGCTTGTAGATGCCGCTGATCATGTTGAAGATAGTGGTTTTGCCGGAACCGTTGGGCCCGATGATGGAAAAGATAGAATTTTTTTCAACGCTGAAACTGATGTTGTTGACCGCCTTCAGGCCGCCGAAGCTGATGCTCAGATTTTCAACTTTAAAGTGATCCATTGCCGGGGGTCCCTCTTCATAAAAGCACTGAGTGCCGTAGGGACGGGTCTGAAACCCGCCCCTACTCACTCCTCAGCTCAGCTCGTAGGGTGCGTTAGCCTTGCGTAACGCACCAATACATTTACTTCTTCTTCCAGGTGGCCATATCGTTGGTTGTCCAACCCTGCAACTGAATGTAGCTTCCGTTGGGACCGCACTTCTGGATCTGGACTGAGTCCGTTCCCTGATGCTGCTTGTCCGTCCAGTTGACCTTGGGACCAATGGTCTGGTAATCCTTGATGGAGTTTAGCGCCTTCACCAGCGCATCGGCGCTCAGGTTTCGCCCCGCCTTCTTCAGCGCCTCGACGATCGGATCGGCAAAGAGGATGCCGGCATAATAGAAGGTGCCCCAACGCTCTTGCGGGTTCAAGCGCTTGGCCGCTTCACGGTATTTAACCATCAGGGGATGCGGAGAATCCGGAATCTCTCCGAAGGCGCCGGTGATAACCCCTTCCCAGAGTCCGCCGGAGATCTTGAACATCAGCGGATAATCGGAAAGGGTGTTGGAGGAGACCCATTGGGGTTTGAAGCCGACGTTGGCGGCAGTCTTCAATGTGATCACGGCCGCAGTCGGGTTGACAAACATCAAAACCGCCTCCGCCTCGGAGCTCTTCAGGCGGAGGATCTGTGAGGCCAAGTCCTTTTCTGTGGGTTCCACCGGTATTTCAGCCACCAGAGTCATTTTGTAGCTGGCCAACCGCTCCTTCACCCCTTCCAGACCGTCCTTTCCGTAGGCGTCATTCTGGTAGAGAATCCCGATCTTTTTCATTTTGAGCTTGTCCACGACGTATTGGGTCAGGACATTTGCCTCGTCCCGGTAGAGCGGATAGACTGCAAAAAGATAGGGGTTGATCGGTTGAACAAAATCCTGATCGGCGGCGGACGGGCCGACCCAGGGGATTTTGTTGCTGGCCAGATAGTCCTTCACCGCCATGCCTGTGGCGCTGCCGACACCGCCGACAAAGGCAAAGACGCCCTGACGCTCCACCAGCTCCTTCACCACGGCGACGGTCTGGGCGGGATTGTACATGTCATCCCGGATGAAATATTTGATTTTTCGGCCGTTGATGCCACCCTCTTCATTGACGATATCAAACAACAGCTTGCTGCCACGGGCCACCGATCCCCAGGGCGCCGCCGGACCGGTCTGGGGTCCCCACTGGCCGATTCGAATTTCGTTATCATCAAAACCTGCGGGCGCGGCCGCAGGCGCCAGCGGGGCAAACCATAAAACAGCCCATACCGCAATCCATAAAACTACCATTTTCTTTTTAAACATCTTGGCACCCTCCTTGTTTATGATCCTCTGGTTTCCTGGGAAATACAGCACCGAAATTGCTATCGCTTCTTCACCGGCGTCGCGCCGATTTAAACTTTTTTTACATAATGCTTTGTAAAAAGGCCACTCGGTCGCAGGCAGAGGACCAGAATGATCACGATAAACGCGATGATCGGTTTCCAATGGGGCCAGTAGTACCCGAAGAAGTTCTCGATCAGTCCCATCAGGGCGCCACCAATAATCACCCCGGGGATGCTCATGAGACCGCCAAGGACCGCGGCGGCAAAGGCGCGCAGAAAAGGTTCCATCATGAAGGCCGGGTCCAGTGTGGCCCGGGACGCGAAAAACATCCCCGCAACGGCGCCGATCATGGAACTGAACCCCCAGGCAATGGAAAATACCCGTTCGGTCCGGATTCCCATGATCTTGGCAGCATGTTTGTTCTGCTGTGTCGCCCGCATGGCCACACCTAACTTTGTGTATTTGAAGAAGATATAGAGAAACAGCATAATGCAGGCGGTCACGGCAAACACGGCGAGGGCCCAGTTGGTCACAATCATCCCCTTGACCGGCTCATAGGTCACGGAGGGGTTGAGCGGTAACGAAAAGAACTTCTGCTCCGACCCCCATTTCCAACTGGCCAGCCCCATCAAAAACATCTCCGCCCCGAGTGTAATAACGATCATCCCCAGGATGCTGGGGTGTTTGGCGGGACGCAGAAAGAGAAATTCGATCAGGACTCCGAGCAAAATGGAAAACAACATGGTAATCAGAAAGGCAAGCCAGAACGGATACTGATAAACGGCAAGAATGTGAAAAGCAAAGAACGAAGAGAACATGGCCATCTCGCCCTGGGCAAAATTGACCACCTCGGAGGTCTTGTAGATGATCACCACGGCCGTCGCAAAGAGACCGTAACAGGCGCCAATCGCCAGACCTTCCACCAAAAGCTGTCCTACCGGCATCTTCAATCACCTTTCTTGCTTGTTAAAAAGGCCAAGTCATCCAGTACTTCTTCATGCGAATCCACACGCCGAACATGCCGAGCGGCTCAAAAATGATAATCCCGATCATGATGAGCCCGATGGCCATGCTGCTGAAATTCTCGAGGCCGACCAGTGTAAACCACTGTTTTGAGATTGCAACCATCAACGCGCCAAAGTATGGGACTTCGGCAATGTTTTTCAGGAGATCGTATTGAAGGTAGGTGATCAGCGTGGCGCCCATGATCCCCCCGAGGATGGTGCCCAAACCGCCTACCACGACCATCACAAGGAAGATGATGGAGAGGATCATGTTGAAGGCAAACGGATCGAAGAACCCCAGCACAAAGCCGAACAGCCCCCCGGCGATACCGGCATAAAAGGCGCTGACGGCAAAAGCCAGCGTCTTGTAAATGGTCAGATTGACGCCGATCACCTCTGCGGCAATGTCGCTGTCCCGGATAGCGACAAAGGAGCGCCCGACCCTGGTCTTGAGAATGTTCCGCGCGCCGACCACCATGATGATCGTCGTAATCAGGATCAGGTAGTACTTCTGAAAATCCGTGGTTAAGATCCAGCTTATTCCAAGTTGTTTGATCCCCAGATCAAGCGGCGGCGTCTTGATTCCCATTCTGCCGCCGAAAACATCCATACCCCCGATGATATGCATGATGGTCAAGCCGAAACCCAGCGAGACGATCGCCAGATAGGGGCCTTCCAGTCGCAACGCGGGCAAACCGAGAATGAAGCCGAAAAAAGCCGCGATAAACGCGGCAATCAGGATGGCCATGACAAAAGGGAGCTGAAACAGGGTCATCATCAGGACCGTCCCATAGGCGCCGATCGCGAAAAAACCGGCATGACCCAGGGATATCTGGCCGGTCGATCCCACGAGGATGTTCAAACCAACGGCCAGTATGATATGAACCATGATAATATTCAGGAGATAGACGTAATAATTGGGAGTGTACAGCGGGAGGGTAAACAGAATAAGCAATAGCGCGACCGTCCAGAAAAGAACCACCCCGCTCTGGAAGAGCTGAACGTCCTCGTAGTAGTCACGTTTCATATCCATGACAACACCTCGACACAGAAATATTTTTCCAACCGTATGGGTTGCTTGCTAACAAGCTTTTCCGGCCCTGTCAAGAAGTATTTCCCACTGTTTTTCATCTTGACAGGGATGCGCCTCCCCACTATATGTCTCGCTATTGTTTTTGTCGATCGGTTCGAATCTCTCTTTGAAGCCAAATGAAAGCCCCTTGGGCGGAGGTAGGATGCCATGCTGAAAAAAACCGTTATTGATCACCTTCGGCAGAAAGTCGGCGCCGGAAATGTCTATCATGAAAAAGAGGATCTCCTCGTCTATGGTTATGACGCCACTCCTGAAATCACGGGATTTCCCGACGTGGCCGTCTTTCCGGAGAACCGTGAGGGATTGCGGGCCGCCCTGGAGGTGGGCCGCGAAGAGGGTCTTGCCGTCACTCCCCGTGGCGCCGCGACCGGCCTCTCCGGAGGCAGCACCCCTTTCCGGGGAGGCATGGCCCTTGGCCTCACCCGGATGAACCGGATCCTGGAGATCGATGAAGAGAATCTGACCTTGACCGCCGAAGCGGGCGTCATCACAATCGATCTCTTCAATGCCGCAGCGGCAAAGGGTCTCTTCTACCCACCTGACCCCGGTTCCCAGAATGTGTCAACGCTCGGCGGCAATGTTGCGGAAAACGCGGGCGGCCTCCGTGGTCTCAAATACGGTGTCACCCGGAACTACGTGATGGCCCTCTCCGGCTTTCTCTACGACGGCACGGAATTTCACGCCGGAAACAAGTGCGTCAAGGATGTGGCCGGCTACTCCCTGCGCGACCTGCTGGTCGGCAGCGAAGGGACCCTCGGCATCATCACCGAGGTGACGGTCCGTCTCATCAACCCGCCGCAGGACAAGCGGACGCTTCTCGCCTATTTCAAGGATATCCGGACCGCGGGCGATGCGGTTTCCAAAATCATCGCCGCGCGGATCATCCCCGCGACCCTCGAAATCATGGACAGGACGACGATCAACTGCGTGGAGGACTACGCCGGAATCGGCCTCCCCCGCGATATGGGAGCGCTGCTGCTGATTGAGGTGGACGGCCACCCGGCGGTCGTGGCTGAGGAAGCTGCAGGGGTCCAGAAGATCCTTGAGGAGGTCCGGGCAGACGTTATACGACAAGCCGCAAACACCCAGGAGGCCTTGCAGCTCGCCGCCGCGCGACGAACCGCCCTCTCCGCAGTCGCCCGCGTCTCCCCAACCACGATTCTCGAGGATACAACCGTGCCCAGAAGTCGCCTCGCCGAAACCTTCGCCGAGATCGAGCGCCTCCGCGAGAAATATGGACTCCGCGTCGCCACTTTCGGCCACGCCGGCGACGGCAACCTCCACCCCACGGCGGTGACCGACGAACGAAACCGGGAGGAGGTCGCCCGGGTCCATGCCTTCTTCTCCGATCTCTACGAAAAGGTGCTTTCCATGGGAGGCACCGTCTCCGGTGAACATGGGATCGGTATCGCCAAGAAGGGCTACCTTCTGCGCCAGTTCGGCGAGGGAGGAATGGAGGTCATGCGCCGGATCAAAAAAAGCTTCGATCCGGACGGCGGCCTCAATCCAGGGAAGATTTTCCTCGATGAGGGGGTTTCTGCGGGAGTGAAAATTCCGGGAGGAACCCATGGCTGAACCATCTCCGGCGGGTCATTTTCATCCGGAAGACGCCCCGGGTTACGAATCCATTCTCCAGTGCATGCGCTGCGGCTTCTGCCTCGCGGTCTGCCCCACCTACGCGCTTACAAACCGGGAAAGATCAAGTCCCCGGGGCCGGGCAGCCCTTGCCCGCGCCGTCGCCGAGGGGAAGCTGGAATTCACCCCCGCCGTCCGGGACGAGTCCTTCTTGTGCCTCGATTGCAAGGCCTGCTCCACCGCCTGCCCGTCGGGCGTACGCGTCGGAACGATCATGGAGTTCTGCCGAAGCCAGGCCCAGGTTTTCCACCCCCCTTCCCTCCCCGCCGGAATGCTGCGGGATTTCATCCTGAAGCGGATGCTCCCCTCGCCCGCGCTGATGGAAAACTCCATGCTGCCGGCCCGCCTCTACCAGCGGCTCGGCATCCAGTGGGCGGTCCGCAGCCTCGGGATCAACCGGTTCCTGCCCGGCGCCCTTGCCAAAATGGAGGGGATTCTCCCGAAGTTGGCGACGCCGCTCCGCCTGGAGATTCCCGAGCTGATCCCCGCCCTGGGCAAAAAGCGGGGCCGCGTCGGCTTCTTCCTCGGCTGCGCGATGAGCCTGGTCTTCCCGGAGGTCTCCCGCCAGACGGCCCGCATCCTCTCCCAGCAGGGTTTCGATGTCGTCACCCCGAAGGAGGTCAAGTGCTGCGGCGCCCCCCATCTGGCTGAAGGGGACCGCGAAACCGCCCGGCGTCTTGCCCGGATCAACATCGACCTTTTCCTCGCCCTGGAGGTCGATTTCATCGTGACCGACTGCGCCGGCTGCGGCTGTGCGCTCAAGGAATACGAAGAGTTGCTGGAAGAAACCGCTGATCATGAACGGATCGGCCGTTTTAAGGCAAAAGTCCGCGACATCTCCGAATTCCTTGCAGAGACGGGCATTCGGACCGAGGATCTCCGGCCGGTGCCGCTCAGCGTCACCTACCACGAACCCTGCCACCTCGTGCATGGTCAGGGCCTTTCCGTCCCGCCGCGCCAGGTGATCCGTGCAATCCCCGGCGTCGAACTGCGTGAAATGAAGGAATCCAACTGGTGCTGCGGCATGGCGGGCTCCTTCGCGCTCAAGGAGCTGGAGACGAGCCGCCGCATTCTCGAACGGAAACTCGGCCACGTTCGGGCCACCGGCGCCGACGCCCTCGTGACGGCCAACCCCGGCTGCCACCTCCAGCTCGCCTGGGGCGTGCGAGAGCTCGGGATGAAACAGCCTGTTCTGCATATTGTGGAGCTCCTGGGAAAGGCCCTTCCGCAGTGACCGACGACGGGAAAGCCCCGGAAATAACCCACCCCTTGACACCGCCCGTCAATGTGGAAATAAAATTCCGTGAACTTCTGGAAATCATTGTCAAACTGCGCTCACCCGACGGCTGCCCCTGGGATCGCGCGCAGACGAAGGAAGATATTGGCCGCTATCTGATTGAAGAGGCGTATGAGGTTCTCGAAGCCCTGGAGGGCTCCTTGCCGGAAAACGTGCAGGAGGAACTCGGCGACCTGCTCTTCCAGATCCTCTTCCTCGCCCGGATGGCAGAGGATGCGGGTGAATTCAAGATGGTGGACGTCCTGGAGGGAATCACCGCAAAGATGATCCGGCGTCATCCGCATGTCTTCGGTGATGTCAAAGTGGTCGGCGTCGGGGAGGTCCGCACAAACTGGGAACGGATCAAGAGGGAGGTGGAACACAAGGGACAAAAGGAGTCCCCCCTCTGCGACGGCATTCCCCGCTCCCTCTCCACAATGGCGAAGGCCCAGCGGATCACCACCCGGGCCGCTGAGGCCGGATTCGACTGGCCCGATACCGCCGGGGTCCTGGAGAAGGTCGAGGAGGAACTGGCCGAATTCCGCGCCGCGCTGGAGATGAAAAACCCGATGCGGATTCAGGATGAGGCAGGCGACCTCCTGCTCACGCTCGTGAACCTCTGCCGCTTTTCCCGGGTGGATGCGGAAACAGCGCTTCGCTCTTCGCTGCGGAAATTCATCGACCGCTTTTCCCATATCGAGCGGGAACTGGCCGCACGCGGCAAAACCCCCAAAAGCTCCTCGCCTGCCGAAATGAACCGGATCTGGGATGAAGCCAAGAAAATAGTTTAAACGGCGCCGTCAAGTGGATCTTCTGCGGTGTCTATTGCCTTATTTCATTGAGAGATTACGCGCCGCAATTTGCCCCGCAAGGGGGGCAGATTACAAGCCTGTCCCGCAAAATCAATTTTCCCGATTCGATCATGCCTAAATACCTAATATAATTACTTTAATCTTGACAAAACCCCGCAAACTCAATGCGGCTCGGAGCGTCGACAAACGCCCTCTCAAACCGCATGGTTAACTTCGATGCGCGCTGCATCTTTTTCCCGGCCTCGCGCATTT
>CAIUXU010000441.1 GCA_903903205.1 uncultured Syntrophobacterales bacterium | reverse complement strand
GTTCGGGTCGCGCAGGATGAGCCCGCCGATCAGCTCGGCTGCCGTGTAGGTGCGCACGCCTGCGGTGGCGTCCGTGGTGACGGTGGTCACGAACCAGCCCACCTGTGTGATTCCGGGAACCTGTCCGGTCAGAAGCACCGAGCAGATGTCATCCTCTGCGCCGGATGCTTCGACGACCACGGCGCGGGCATAGGCCAGCGCTGCGGCTTTGGTTTCGCCTTTCCCGGCGTCGGTCGCGCTGACATACTCGGGGCCGACGAAGGTGTTGACGGCAAGGGCGGCCGCTGCGCGCAGTTTGCTGATGCCGTGGATCATGATGGACGCGGCCTGGCCGGAGGTCGGGGCGTTCTGCAGGATGCCGAACACGGCCTCGGTCTCGTTGTCGGGCCTGCGCACTCCTGTGGAGGTGAGGACGACGAACTTGTAACGGTCGGCGCTGAGGTCTTCAGCGGCCGGTGCGGAAACTACCAATAAGGGATTCTCTGTGGACATTGCTTTTCTCCTTTCGTTTTAGCGGGTGTTACCCGTTGAATTCGGCTGCATACTCTCTGGCCAGGTCGGGGTTTTCCCGCTGGACTTCGCTGAATGCCGCGCTGTAGGTTATCTCTTTGTTGTCCTTCATCCGCTGCTGAACGAGACTCGCCAGCTTCTCGCCTGCGCCGCCCTGTCCGCCCGCGTCCTTGTCACGGGTTGCGATCTCTTTGAACTCGACCACCTTCGGCAGTTCGGTTTCAAAGAAGGTCTTGAAGCGGTCATAGAGGGTGGCCTTCTCTTTTGCTTCGCCAAACTCGATAACGTCGTCCTTTTCGGCGAAGGCGGCCATGAACTCCGGCACGCCAAATTTGACCATTGCGGGGGTCATCTTGCCTGCCTTGACCTGAGTGTCGCACCAGACGCCGATCTCTTTCTTGCGGGCATCGTGGCGAGCGACGATCTCTTTTTCGGCGAATTCCGCTGTCACCTTTTCGCGCTCCGCCTTCGCGGCGGCATCGGCAGCCTGCTTTGTCTGCGCTGCAAGATCCGCCTCGGAGAAGGTCTTTCCCGCAGGGGCAGGGGCCGGTATCGTCGAATCAACTCCGGCGATCAACTCCTTCAACTTCTGTGTAAGTTCCTTGAAATCCATTCCTTTGTCCTCCTTTTCTTTGTAGTTAGCCAGAGGGGTGGCTTCCAAGTCCTTAGCCTTACCCATCTCCTGCTTCTCTTTTGCCGATGCCTCAATAATCTGTGTAATCCCGTAAGCATCGATCACCTGGTCCGCTCTTTCCACACCCTCTTTTTCGATGAGGTAATCACGCATTTTGCCGAACATCCGGGAGACGGTTTCCCATGCCCAGACGGTTTCATAGTCGGCAAACTCGAAGACCGGGCCGGGGGCGCCCGTAAATCCGATATCCGACAAGCCCTTGACCGCAGGTGGGGCCGCTCCGAGGAAGGCGACATGGCGCAACGAGCCATCCGGGTAGAAGGCTGCGGAACGTTTCTTGAAAAGACCTTCCTTGACCATCCCGGCAAACTCCGGCTGCACCTGTTTGAACTTGGCCATCAGCAGTGCGCCGCT
>CAIUXU010000440.1 GCA_903903205.1 uncultured Syntrophobacterales bacterium | reverse complement strand
GCCATGTTGGGACCGGTCACACCGTTGTGTTTGAATCGTTTGCAGAACGGCTTGACGCCCATTGCCCGAACCCGCTCGGCAATCAGATCACCGATCGGATAATCCACCATCGCGGTGGCGATGCCGGTCCGCATGCCGAAACAGTCGGCCAGGTTGGCGGCGCAGTTGAACTCGCCGCCGCTTACGTGGATCGCGCACCTCGTCGCCTTCCGGAACGGAACAATCCCCGGGTCGAGGCGGTGAATCAGTGCGCCGACGGAGACGAAATCGAGCGCGCCCTCCGGACGGATATTCAGACCGTATTTCATCGGATTCTCCTTGCTTGTAAGGGGTTACCCCTTCTTCCAGACCGTCGAGGTCACATTGCCGCCGTGGCCGGTCCAGTTTGTGTGGAAATATTCGCCGCGTGGTTTGTCCACACGCTGGTAGGTGTGGGCGCCGAAATAGTCGCGCTGCGCCTGGAGCAGATTCGCGGGCAGCGACTCGCAGCGATAGCCGTCGAAAAATGCTAGCGCGCTGGACATCGCCGGTACCGGGATCCCGCTCTGAACCGCAGTGGCGACGACGCGCCGCCAAGCGGTTTGCGCCGCTGCGATCTGCGCCGCAAAGTAAGGGTCCAACAGCAAATTGACCAGTTGCGGATTGTTGTCGAACGCCTCCTTGATCTGGCCCAGGAACACCGAACGGATGATGCAGCCGCCGCGCCACATCAGCGCGATGCCGCCGTAGTTGAGATTCCATCCGTAATTCTTCGCGGCGGCGCGCATCAGCATGTAGCCCTGGGTGTAGGAGATCAGTTTGGAGGCATAGACCGCCTCTTCCAGATCCCGAATGAACCCTGTCCGCTCGCCGACAATTTTGGTTTCAGGTCCCGAAAGCACCCTGGAGGCGGCCACGCGCTCCTCCTTCAACGCCGACAGTGCGCGTCCCAGCACCGCCTCGACGATCATCGTCAGCGGGATGCCCATCTCCAGCGCCGAGATGCCGGTCCATTTGCCGGTTCCCTTCTGTTCGGCGGTGTCCAGGATGCTGTCCACGAGCGGCTGCCGCCCTTCGTCTTCGTAGGCGAGGATGTCGCGTGTGATTTCGATCAGATAGGAATCGAGCTTCCCCCGGTTCCACCCCGCGAAGACTTGGTGCATCTCCGGCGCGGTCATCCCCAGGCCGTCGCGCATCAACTGGTACGCCTCGCAGATCAACTGCATGTCGCCGTACTCAATTCCATTGTGCACCATTTTGACGTAGTGGCCCGCGCCGTTTTCGCCGACCCAGTCGCAGCACGGCGCCCCGTCCACCTTGGCCGAAACCGCCTGGAAGATCGGCTTGACGTGCGGCCATGCGGCAGGCGAGCCGCCGGGCATGATCGAGGGGCCGAGGCGTGCACCTTCTTCGCCGCCCGAGACGCCGGTGCCGATGTAGAGCAACCCTTTTGATTCAACGTACGCCGTGCGACGGATCGAATCGCTGTAATTTGAGTTGCCGCCGTCGATAATGATATCGCCCGCCTCCAGAAGCGGGATCAGTTGTTCGATAAAATCGTCCACCGCCGGTCCTGCCTGGACCAGCAGCATCACGCGGCGCGGTCTCTTTAGCAGGCCGACCAGCTCCGTAAGGGAGTGGGCGCCGAGGATTCGGGTGCCCTTCGCTCCCTGGCCAAGGAACTCGTCCACCCTGGAGACCGTGCGATTGAACACCGCCACCGTGAATCTGTGGTCGTTCATGTTCAACACAAGGTTTTGTCCCATCACCGCGAGGCCGATGAGGCCGATGTCCGCCTTTTCCATTTGATTCTTCCTTTCGTCCTGAATTATCCTTCGCACGTCAGACGATAGAGGGTCTCCCCGGCGTGGTCAACATAGAGGATTCCCTCCCCCTCCCGGTCCCGGTAATCATCGATCCGGACCGACGCCGGATCCAGGTAGCCCAGACCGATCCGCCGGCATGTCTCTTCGGGAATGGCCGTGGCCAGCACCACATCGATGCCGGGCGTCTCGACGCTGTTTTCATAGCGTCCGGTTCCCCTCACATGGGTCGAATGGGCCAGGACACCACGGGGAATGCCGCAAAACGCCTCCGGCTGTGAGAGGAAATAGTCGCGGACGTGGTAGCCGATCTGCTCGATCTGATCTCCCCAGGTTCTCGAAATCTCACGGATATGCGGGGCAAAGATGATCAGCCTCCCGCCGGGGGCCACAACCTGCTCCATCTTGTAGACGACCTTGCCGGCGGTCCAGATCTCGTCGTACATTATGGGCGCACGGCCGAGGACGATCCGGAAGGGTTGCTCCTTCTCGATGATGTGAATCTTCGCCGACAGATCGGCGGCGGCGGACCATGCCTCCCGGACGTCGCCGACGAACAGGCCGCGCAGGTGTGTCGCCGGATCGACCACCATCGCCAGACAATGGATGGGCAGGTCGATCGTCTCCAGCGCCCGGTGAATCACCCGCCGAACCGGGGTCTCCTTCCGGCCGATGATCTTTCGGCAGGTGATCAGCGCCCCCAGCCAGTGGAAGAAATGGAGGAACGCGCCGCCGGAAATTCCGGGGAACAGGTACTTTGCGCCGCCGGAGAAACCGACCACCTCATGGGGAAAGACCGGCCCCAGGATCAAGATCAGGTCGTAGTCGAAGATGCTTTTATTGATATCGATCGGTACCCGCTCCCGCAGAAGACCGCCGGAGATCGTTTGCACCTCCTCCTCT
>CAIUXU010000439.1 GCA_903903205.1 uncultured Syntrophobacterales bacterium | reverse complement strand
GGTTAAGGATGAACCGTAAATCGAGGGTGTTTTTATCCCCATCCATGCTGGATCACCACCTCCGATTCCGGCCGGAGAACCAGAATTGCCGACACTGTGTCGGCAATCTCGTAACTTTCCGAATTATTACAATATTAATGCAAATCTACTTTTTTTATTGAGATACCCCGCAACAAGCTGCGGGGTATCTTTTCGGGATAATTTTCTTTTTCCGCCGCAATCAGCGGGGAATTTACCCTGAAAAATTAAAAGGTGCCGGGATATTTCCCGCCGTCGATCAGCAGGTTCTGGCCGGTGATGAAACCTGCCTGGACGCTGCAGATATAGGCGCAGTATTCTCCCAGCTCTGCCGGAGCGCCGAATCGGCCCGCGGCGACCTGGGCAATCCGAATGGCCCGCATCTCTTCGTACGACCGGTTCTGGACCTTGGCCAGCGCCTGCGTATTGGATTTGTGGCGCTCGGTATCGAAATCGCCGGGCAGCAGGTTGTTGACGGTTACGTTGTGCTTGGCGACCTCGCGGGCGAGCCCGGCAATGAAGCCGGTCAGGCCGGACCGGGCGCCGTTCGAAAGCCCGAGGATGCTGATCGGCGCCTTCACCGCACTCGAGGTGATGTTCACGATGCGCCCGAACTTGCGGGCGATCATACCATCAACCGTCTCCTTGATCATGAAGATCGCTCCCAGCATATTGTTGTCGAGCGCTGCGATCCAGGCGGCGCGGTCCCAGTCGCGGAAGTTTCCGCTGGGTGGCCCGCCCGAGTTGTTCACGATGATATCGGGCGCCGGACAGGCTTTCAGTACCGCGGCCCGCCCCGCATCGGTGTTGATGTCGACCGCTACGGGCGTCACGTTGGCGCCGGTGGCGGCGTGGATCTCCTCCGCCGCGGCCTCGATATTGGCAAGCGTGCGGGCAACAATGGTCACGTCCACCCCCTCGCGGGCCAGCGACATCGCGCATGCCTTACCCAGTCCGGCGCTTGCCCCTCCGACGATGGCCTTTCTTCCTGCAATTCCGAAATCCATGTTTCTTCCTCCTTCCTCTTTTCCGTAATACCTACCGGAGATTTGATGAGCGGTTAATAGCTTTGCGCCATATATTCCTGGAGCGCCCCCAACGTGCGCTCCTTCTGCTCTTTGATGAGACGGTCGGCCTGATCCATATCCTTCGCCAGAAGCGCCTGAACAATCTTTTTATGCTCCTCCACAGACGCGGCGGCCCGTTCAGGAACATACGAGAAAACACTCGGCCACCGTTCAAACGTGTCCCAGAGATCGCAAATCATCTTGTAAAGACGGGGAAACGGCGCCGCTTTGTAGATTCTCAAATGAAAGGCCTTGTTCATCGCAGCAAGATTTTCGTATCGGCCCTGCTGGATTGCCGCTTCCATTTCGCGGTTCTTCTTGTTCAGAAAACCGATATCCTTCTCCCCGACATGCGGGCCGGCAAGCCTTGTGGCGAGTTCCTCCAGCGCAATTCGGATGAGGTATATTTCAACCAGCTCTCCCTCGTCAATTTTCGTAACAATGGCGCCCATGTGGGGCGTAAAATCTATATACCCTTCGCTTTCAAGTCTGCGGATTGCTTCCCGGACAGGGGTCTCGCTCAGCCCGAAAGCCTTCGCAAGCTCAGCCATGACCACTTTCTGGCCCGGCTTCAATTTCCCCTTGATGATGCTCTGCCGCAGTTTGTTATAGACGGCCACATTTTTCGTTTTGGAAACGATAGTCATGTTTTTTCGCCATTTTTTATGCCAATCTATCGGCGCGCGTTCTATATCCTATAGGATATTCGCAGTCAAGATTTTTTCATTTTCACATTTGATATTGATATTCATATACAAGTTATCATTCATATTTTATACATTTCTTCATACGCCCAAACCTTGCTGTGGATCGTCATATTTCATCAATAAATATCTCTTGACAAGCAAAATTTCACCTGCTAAGTCTCGCGAGAAAGTTCTTATCCATATCAAAGATCAGAGGTGTCACGGATGCCAGCGGGTAAACCAGTTATTGAAGCCAAAGATGTTTTTCGAGCCTTCATCGCCAGGGCAGACCATGGAAAGCGATATCCCATTCTCGCCTTGCAGGACGCAAACCTCGCGATTGAAAAAGGCGAGTTTGTCAGCTTCGTCGGTCCATCCGGCTGCGGCAAATCCACGCTCCTCAATATGGTTGCGGGCATTTTCCAGCCCACGGCGGGGGAGATCCTCTACAAGGGAAAACCTGTAACCGCCATCAACACAGACGTCGGATACATGACCCAAGACGATAACCTGCTGCCCTGGCGCACGCTGCGCGACAATGTCGAAGTGGCGCTGGAGTTCCAGGGAATGCCGGCAGCACAACGGCACGAAAGGGCGGCGGAGTATATCGCCAAGGTGGGCTTGTGCGGCTTCGAAAACCATTATCCGCACGAGCTTTCCGGTGGAATGCGCAAGCGGTGCGCGCTGGTGCGAACCCTGATCTACGAGCCGGACATCATCCTGATGGACGAACCGTTCGGGCCGCTGGACGCGCAGACGCGGGTCATCCTCCAGGATGAGCTGCTGAAACTCTGGGACGGCACCGGCAAGACGATCGTCTTCGTGACGCATGACCTTGTGGAGGCCATTGCGCTCTCTGACCGGATCGTGCTCTTCAGCCGGGCGCCGGGGAGGATCAAGCAGATCTATAAGGTGCCGCTGAGCCGTCCGCGCGACGTGTTTCACATTCATGCCGAACCGGAGTTCCCGGCGTTCTTCGACCAACTGTGGCGCGATCTGAAGGAAGAAATTACCGAAGTGGAATTGAGGGCGAAATAATGGCATACACATGCGACAATCAGACGATGAAAGGCGCGGTGGAGGGAAGCCGCGGTCAGCAGATTCTCCGCGAAACGGAGATCAGGGACGGTGCGCTTGAGCGAAAGCACAACCGCGACACCCGGATCGGGCAGGCGCTGCTGGGCCTTGGACTCTTCCTGCTCTGGGAACTCGGCTCCGGCACCTTGGTGGACCAGTTTTTTGTCAGCAAACCCAGCAAAATTATGGAATCCGTATGGGGCATGCTCATCAAGGAAGATCTTCTCTACCACATGCAGTTCACGGTAACCGAGGCGCTTGCGGGCTATCTCATCGGCGCCAGCGCCGGCCTCCTGTCGGGTTTTCTCCTTGCCCGGATTGACCTCGTCTATCGCATCGTTCAGCCGTTTATCATCGGCTTTTACGGCATCCCCCGAATCGCGCTGGCGCCGCTGTTCATTCTCTGGTTCGGAATCGGGATCAGTTCGAAAATCGCGGTGGCGGCAGTCATGACATTCTTTATCGTACTGATCAACACGATCGCCGGCATACGGTCCGTCCCGGTGCAACTCCTGCAGGTGACAAAAGTGATGGGCGCATCCGAGTGGGATCTCAACTGGAAGGTCATCTTTCCCTCCGCGACCCCGTTCATCATCGCCGGTCTGCAGATTGCGGTGCCCCAGGCCATGATCGGCGCCATCGTCGGAGAGTTTATCTCCAGCAACCGGGGCGTCGGCCATCTGATCAACAAGGCGTCCGGCTGGCTCGATACACCCGGCCTTTTTGCGGGGATCTTCGCGTTGATGATTGTCGTGCTGTTGATGAACTATGGTGTCACGGTCATCGGAAACCGCCTGATGCGCTGGAATCCGAAGTACGGAAACATGCGGGAACCTGTGTAACATAACGTTAACATGAAGGAAGGGGAATGGATATGGAACTGAAAAAGAAATGGCAGTGGGGGGTCGGTCTTCTGGTCATCGGAATGCTGATCGCGGGATCGAACATGAGCGCCTATGCGCAGGGGCAGAAGATCAAGGTTCGCGAGGCGCACACCGGAACGCTGTTCATGGCGCCCGTGTACATCGCGGAAGCGGCAGGCTACATGGCCGAAGAGGGGATCGATCTGGAACTGACCGAGGTGGACAGCGGGGCGCTGGGAATCGCAGCCCTTGTCTCCGGCGGCGTCCATTTGGTCGATGCCGATCCCTTCCACCTGGTGACGCTGTTGAAACAGGACAAGTCGGTCCAGTTTATTTACAATCTCACCAAGGGGGTCACCCTCGACATGGTGTTCTCCAAAGATATGGTCGCGGCGAAGAAGCTCAGCCGGAACATGCCGATCGCCCAGCGGTTTGCGGCCCTGAAGGGCCTCAAACTGGGAATTACCAAACCGGGCGCGGCGACTGACGTTTACATGCGCTACTACCTCAAACGCGCAGGGATCGATCCGGAACGGGATGTGCAGATCGTGACGGTCGGCGGCGGCGCAGCCCTGCTGGCAGCCATGAGAAACAAGCAGGTGGATGCCTTCCATCTTTCCCCGCCGACACCCTACCAGGTACAGGAAGCCGGTTTCGGGGACGTGATCATCAAAACTACTGGTGGTGACGTGCCGGAGCTGGCCAATTTCCTCTATACCGGAATTGCCGTCAACAAGGCGTATGCCGAGAAAAACCAGGATACGCTGAAGCGGTGGACCAAAGCGGTGAACCGCGCCAATCTCCTGCTGCAAAAGGATCAGCCCGCCGCCCTCAAGCACCTGCAAAAATACTTCCCGCGAATGGATCCGGCCGTCATGGCCCTTGCGATGCGCGAGATCATCTCCGCCCTTTCTCCGGATGGCGTGATGAACGAGCAGATGGTGCAGAAACATCTGGACTTTCTCAAGGACACGAAGCAAATCGACTCGGCGCCTTCCGCCAAGGAAGGTTTGCTCTGGACGAACGCTTACGTAAAGTAACCGCGACATTCGCAGTCCAAAAATACCCGAGGGGCCGGGAAAGTTTCCCGGCTCCTTCTGTAAAAGAAAGGAGACAATTCATGCCTTGGTTCCGTGCAATAGAGATTGTCGTTCTGTTCACCCTGGTATGGACACCACAGTTTGCCCGTGCAGCCGCCTTTACCCCCGATAGCCCCGACATGGGCGCGGCAAAACGTGAAGGAACGGTTACCTG
>CAIUXU010000438.1 GCA_903903205.1 uncultured Syntrophobacterales bacterium | reverse complement strand
CAGAACCATAGAATAAATCGCCTGGATGACCGCCCAGAGAAGAACTGCCGCCGTAATTGCGATGCTTCCCATACCAATGATCCGGTGGATCGGTGTTTCCCTGCGCCGTTCGTGGTAGCCGGTAATGAACGCAAGCAGGAGGCCGGAGAGAATCCCTCCCCCATGCGCCCAGTTGTTGATCCCGGGGAGGAAGAGGCCAAAAAGCACCAGACCGACCACCCACCCCATGGCCTGACGATAGATCGACTCACCGTAGAAGCCGCCCCGGCTCTTGCCGTAGTAGAGGATGGCGCCGATGAGACCGCAAACGGGCGCCGAGGCGCCGATGGTAAAGGGGACACCGGCCAAATAAGAGACAAAAAAGCCGGCGACACCGGTCCAGACGTACAGGATCGCGAAGCGATGCAGGCCGAACGCATCGAGGATAAAAGGCGCGAGTTGCCGCAGAGCCATCATATTGAAGAGGAGGTGCAGGATTCCCCCATGGAGGAAGGAGGCAGAGATGAGGGTCCACCAGCGGCCATAGGCGATGATTGGGATCGTGCCGGTCGCGCCGAGGAGGAAGATGCTTCCGTCGGAAGGGGAGAGAAAGGTCATAGGATTGGCTGAAAGGCCAAGCGCGGCCGGGTTGAGCAGCAGCGAAAAGAGGTAGAAGGCGGCATTGATGGCGATGATGGCCATAACCGGATTGAATCGGCTTAGGGAGATCACCTCCGCGAGCGCCCTTTTCCAGGGGGCGCCGGGGCGCGACACCCCGCAGTAGGGGCAGGCCGGTTCGTCGTTGCTGATCAGTCTCCGGCAGTTTGGGCAGAGCATCGATTTCTTTTCGATCATGACGGCATACCGCTTATATGAACCTCATGATCACCGGAATCGCGACAAAGGTTCCGATGGAGGTGGTTAGATTGACGACAGCGACCAGCAGAAGCAGGCGTGTGATCTTGTTCCGGAAAAAACCCCGGACTGAAACGATGTCGTCCTGGAGGGCCAGGAAATCCTTCACCTGCGGCTTGCGCAGCGTCGCCTCCGCCAGACCCGCAACCCAACCCGCGGCGATCAGCGGGTGCAGGGTTGTGATGGGGGCAGCGATTGCTGAAGCCACAATGGTGAGCGGGTGGGCCAGAAGGATCAACGCCCCGAGTCCTGAGAAAGAGGCGGTGATGACCGCCCACCAGATGATCATCTTCAGGCTGGCCTGCGAGCCGGAATAGAAAAAACCGGCGACGAAGAGACCCACGATCGCCAGCGAAAAAAACCAGCCGGCGAATCTTCCCCAGATGCCCTTTTCGGGAATCCGGTTCAGCAATTCGATGTCGATCTCTTCTCCAAGATGCTTTTGAATCCCCGGCACGTGCCCGGCGCCCACGACCGCTACGATCTTTGCGCCTGGCGCATGGCCGATGGTGTGGGCGAGATAAAGATCCCGCTCATCGATCAAAGTCACTTTCAGCCCCGGAAGCTTCTCTCCCACAGACTGGAGGGCGAGTTCGAGAACGTCATGTTGTTTGAGTTTTTCGATCTCCTCCTCGGTAATCTCTTCGGTGGCGAAAAGCGAGAGGAG
Source organism: uncultured Syntrophobacterales bacterium (assembly GCA_903903205.1). Lineage (GTDB taxonomy): Bacteria > Desulfobacterota > Syntrophia > Syntrophales > UBA5619 > UBA5619. Next base: position 3,299 of record CAIUXU010000438.1, on the reverse strand, counting down.
GACGTCCGGAAGGAACTTCACCTTGCTCCAAAAACCCATCATCCGCCAGGTCCTGAGCAATGTCACCCGGATCTCCCTGTCCGCAAGGACAATCTCCGCGCCGATTGCCGAGGCCCGATCGATCGCCCGCAGCATCTCTTCACCCGGCGTGATGTTGAATTTCTGGGCGATTTTCCGCTGCAGGGATGCCATGATGAGCTGGGACAGTAGAATGCTTGTCCGCTTCTCGCGGATTACTTTCACGATATCGGTCTCCTGCCACTTGTCCCGCTGGCGGATTGCCTCATAGCGGGGCTTGCAGAGTTCGACGCAGACCGTATCCGGTTTTTCTTCATTGATGACCTGCTCCACCAGATTGGCGCTTTCACGCGAAACGTGGGCCGTGCCGATCAGGATGATCTCCCGGCCATCCAGTGTGATTCGGTGGACGTTTTCATGTTCCAATGGGATTTTCCTTCCAGCCAATTTTTGTTGGAGGTCATTAGCAGCATTTACCAGGCATGTAAAGGGAAATGGTTTACGGAAGCTCGGGAAGATGCTAGGAAGACTCCGATAAATGTGTTAGCAAAGCGATCTGTTTCCCTCGGCAGGTACGGTGGTCGAAAGGATGAGGTAACTTCTAAAAGATGGATGCCATTTTGAAGATCGGTAAGATCATCCGGATCGTGATCGGGGATGTCGCGTTTGGCGGCGACGGCGTTGCCAGGGTTTCCGGCCTCGTCATCTTTGTGCCCTTTACCGTTGACGGAGATGAGGTGGAAATCGAGATCACCGAGATCAGAAAACGATACGCCCGGGGACGGCTTGTCCGGATACTGACCCCGTCCAGCCACCGCGTCCCGCCGGTATGCCTCTATTACACCCTCTGCGGCGGCTGCCGGATGCAGCACATTGACTATGGCCATCAACTGGAGCTGAAACGGAGACAGGTGGCAGAGGCCTTCAGACGAATTGCCAACATTTCCCCCTGCCCCGTTATGCCCATGATTCCCTCCCCGCTACCCTTCGGATGGCGGGGCAAGGCGGAGTTCCATCTCGCCGGTGGTCGCAGCAGACCATGCCGGGTTGGGCTCATGGCCTTGGCGAGCCATGACATCATCGAAGTTGAACGATGTGAAATCGTTGATGAGTCGATCAACCGAAAATTGCGGAACTTTCGTGACGCCCTCCGGTTGGGTGACTTTCCGGTCCGGGCGAACGACAGCTCATCTGGTCCGACGAGCCGGGGGAACCGCCGACGGAGGTTTTTACCGGCTGCGGGCAACCACCGGATGTCACGCGCACCGTCCGGGGAAGGCGGCTGGCGGTCCCGGGAAGAGGGTTCTTTCAGGCCAACGTCGCTCTGCTCGATGGGCTTGTCGATCAGGTTGTGGAAATGGGCGGTTTTCCAGAGAGGGGAACGGTCATCGATGCCTATGCCGGTTCGGGCCTCTTTTCCATTTTTCTCGGGTCGAAAGCGGGTTCCCTGTTGGGGATCGAAGGTGATCCGGAAGCGATCCGCTGCGCAGGGATCAATCTGAACAGAGCAGAGCTTCCTAAGGCAAAACCAATCCACGGGGATGTGAATGATATTCTGAAGGAATTCGTTTTGTCCGGCATGAAGGCCAACCTGATCGTCCTCGATCCGCCACGCGACGGCTGTGGGGAAGGTGTCCTCGAAAGGGTGGCGGCGTTGGGCCCGGAGAGGATCGTTTACATCTCCTGCAACCCCGCAACACAGGCCCGGGATGTCCGTCGTCTCACCGTGTGCGGCTATGGGCTCGACCTCCTCCAGCCGCTCGACATGTTCCCGCAGACAGGTCACATCGAGGCCATTGCCTCCCTGTCGCGTTGAAAAGAAAGGAGAAAGTTCATGTTCAAGAGAGTTGACGAAAAAACGCCGCTCACGGCGGGTTCGAATGGTGGGCGATCATGACAATCGACAGCCATGCACACCTGGAGATGGCGGACTTTGACAGTGACCGGGAGGCGGTTGTCGGGAGGGCGGCTGCGGCCGGCCTGACGGCAATCATCACGATCGGAACGACACTTCCCGATTGCGAGAAAGCGGTCTCTTTGGCAGGTATGTATCCGCTCGTTTATGCGGCGATCGGCATCCATCCCCATGAGGTCAAGGATATCAACGCGGGAACCTGTGACGCCCTCCGGATTCTTGCCGGACAGGCGAAGGTGGTTGCGATCGGCGAAATCGGCCTCGACTTCTTTCACGACCTCTCGCCGCGGGATATGCAGCTCCAGTGGTTTGCAGAGCAGCTCGATCTCGCAGAGGAGCTGGACCTCCCTGTGATCATCCACGACCGGGAGGCCCATGCCGAAACACTTGCGATCCTCAGGCAGCGGAAAGACCGTCTGCGGGGGGTTATTCACTGTTTTTCGGGGGATCAGGCGATGGCCCGGGAGTGTATCGCGCTCGGCTTTCATCTCTCCGTGGCCGGCCCGGTGACCTACCGGAAGGCGGATCAGCTCCGGGCGGTGGCCCTGGAGATCCCCCTGGAGAGGCTCCTCATCGAGACAGACGCCCCCTACCTTGCCCCGCAGCCGTACCGGGGAAAGCGCAACGAACCGGCCTATGTCGTCGAGACGGCCCGCCATTTGGCGGAGATCCGCGGCATGGCGGCAGGCGAGCTGGAAAGGGCGACGGAGGAGAATGCCCGCCGTCTCTTCGCTCTCGACGGAAAGAAATCCGCTTGATTTAGGAAAAGGTTTGGAGTAGGAAAAAGACGCGTGAGCGCAAGGGGTGCCGAATTGAGGCTGAGAAGATACCCTTTGAACCTGATCTGGGTAATGCCAGCGTAGGGAGTGGCAGCGGTTGTTTTTTCGTGCATTGGTTACGAGGCCATATCCCGACGGGGTATGGCTTTTTGTTTTTGGGCTTGCCGTCGCTGTTGGAGAAGCGGCGGAACGGAGAATCATTATGAAGAAAGTTGTTTTTGTTGTTTCCGGCGGAGAGTTTGGCAATTCGGCGTTCTTCCGGGAACAGACGGCGACGGCGGCGCCTGTTGCGGTGATCTGTGCCGACGGCGGGGCCCGCCACCTCGAGACCGCAGGAATCCTCCCTCTCCTCATTGTCGGGGACATGGATTCCCTGGATTCAGCAAGTCAGCAATACTATGAGTCAAAAGGCTGCAAGATCATCCGCCATCCACGACGGAAGGATGAAACGGATACGGAGCTGGCGCTCCACGAAGCCTTCCGGATGGAACCGGCGGAGGTCTGGATCTGGGGCGCCCTCGGCCACCGCGTTGACCACACCTTGGCGAACATCTCCCTCCTTATCCAGGGCAAGGAAAAGGGGATTG
>CAIUXU010000437.1 GCA_903903205.1 uncultured Syntrophobacterales bacterium | reverse complement strand
TTTCTTCACCGAAGGGCGGCCGCTCCTGTCGTTTGCCCCGCTGCCGGTGGAGATCACGCGGGAAGGACTCCTCAGGGGAATTTACGTCACCTGGCAGTTCGCTGGTCTCATCCTCGTTGCCGCCGTTCTGACCCTGACGACATCCCCCTCCGAACTTGTTGGGGGGATCGAACGACTTCTCAGGCCTCTCTCCAGGATTGGAATCCCGTCGCAGGATCTCGCGGTGATGATTGCGATGGCGCTTCGTTTCATGCCGATGATTCTGGAGGAGTACGATCGGCTCCGGATGGCGCAGATGGCGCGGGGCGCAGATTTCACGACGGGAAGCCCTGCGTTGCGGACGCGCGCCGTTGCAGCGCTCGCCGTTCCACTCTTGCTCTCCGCCTTCCGCCGTGCTGACGAGCTGGCTGTCGCGATGGAGGCAAGGGGATACCGGCGCGGCCCCAGGACCACACTTCGCGAACTGGTCTTTTCCGGACATGATCTGGGCGCCTTCGCCGTCATCGGAATCCTGATCCTGGCAACCACGGTTTTGAGGATGACGGCATCATAATTCGAAAACTTGAAAAAGGATGATTTGATGAAAAACCGCTGGACCTTCGTCGACACGCCCGTAAAACTCGCAAAGGCCGAAAAGTCGATCCGCTCTGCGCCGGTCATCGCACTCGATACCGAATACGACTCGTTCCGCTACTTCAGAGAGAAGCTCTGCCTCCTCCAGATCCAGACGGACGAGAGGACTTGGCTGATCGATCCGCTGGCGGCGGGACTGGACCTCTCCTTTCTCGGCGATATCCTGATCGATCCGGAGATCCTCAAGATCTTCCACGCCGGCGATAACGACATCCGGATCCTGAAGCGGGACTATGCCTTTGGCTTCCGGAATATCTTCGACACGCACCGCGCCGCGTCGCTCATCGGCTGCCGTCTGCTCTCCCTCTCCACGCTGCTCGATACCTACCTCGGCGTCACGCTGGTGAAGAAGATGCAGCGCTCCCGGTGGGATCTCCGGCCCCTCTCCGAGGAACAGTTGGACTACGCCGCCCTCGACACGGCCCACCTGACCGATCTCTACCGGAAACTGAATGAGGAACTGCACGAAAAGGGAATGGAAAAGGAGGCAACGCGCCTCTTCGTAGAAATGACTGAGGTTGTCTGGCGGCCAAGGGTTCTCGATCGGTCAGCGCATCGGAAGATCGCCGGATACGTGCAACTGACCTCCGGGCAGAAAGAGCGGCTCCGCTTGCTGTACCGCTGGCGTTTTGAAAAGGCGGAGGAGATTAACCGCGCCTGCTTCATGCTCCTCCCCGATTCGCAGCTCATTGGTCTGGCTCAGTTGGAGCACGCATCTCTTCAGAAGATCACCGCCCCTGGCCTCCTCTCCGCCGAGAGCGCAAACCGCTTCGGTCAGGAAATCCTCAATCTCCTTTAATAAATAGCGCCCCCGACCGAAAGGCCGGGGGCTATCTGGTTACCGATACCCGAAGATCATGGAGTAGAGGATCAACAAAACAATGATGATCCCGATGCCGAGGAAAAAGAATCCGAAGGCGTAAACGAACTTGATGAACTTGGGCGACAGTTCCGTGAACACAAGACTCTTCTTCAACTGCCCCTCTTTTTTCTGCTCCGCGTAATCCCGTGGCCGGTCGAGGCGGTACTCGTTCAGCGGAACCAGTCCGGTGAAGATCACCCGGTCCATCGGGAACCCCTCGGGACGGAGATGGGTATTGAAAAAGTGAATCGTGAAAATAAATCCGGTAGCCAGCAGCGCCTCATCGCTGTGAATGATCGTGGCCACATTGATCAGCCAGCCCGGAAAGATCAGCGCGGAAATCTCCGGGAACCAGAGCATCAGACCGGATAATCCAATGACCGGAACACCCCAGAAGACCGCCAGATAATCAAATTTCTCCCAGTAGGTCCAGTGCCCGTACTGGGGGCGGGGGCCCTTTCCGAAGAACCATTTTACGGTGCCGACAAAATCCTTCACGTCCTGTGCGTTTGGCAACATGGAGTCTCTTCCGAACAGGAATTCCATCACGGGGGTCTTCTTCTCAATTTTGAGCTTGATCAAAGAGTAAATATGATAGAAGAAGAAAGCGAACAGAACGACCGCGGCGAAACGGTGAATCCGTCCGGCCACCTCAACCCCGCCAAGCCAGCTTGTGACAAACCTCGCCCAGGCCATACCCGCAAATTTCAAGATCATCCCCGTCAGGGCAAGTCCCATGAAACTGAGGACGACGAACAGATGGGAGATGCGCTGAATATCGGAAAAGCGCCGGATATAATACCTCTCATGGTGGGCGTGGACCGTTTCCATCTTCCGTTTTGCACGCATGTGGGCAAAAGATCGTGGAAGCCACATCAATGTGTGGAGCCCGAAGAAACCGAATGTTCCCAAGAGCAGGGAGGTCATCGCCCAGAAGGTGACATAGAGGATCGGATATTTAGCCCTGTCGTGGTGGGTGGCGTGGGTCAGGTAACCGGTGAAGCGCCGGTTTGCATCCGGATGGCATTTCTGGCAGGTCTTGACCACCTGGTTAAAGCCAACATGGGAATTCGGATTGTTCACCCCCAGGATATCATGGGAGCCATGACAGTCGGAGCATTTGGCCGACTTCAGGTAACCCAATCGGTAAGCCTTGCCGTGCATCGTATCCAGGTACGTCTTGCCCAGCTCCTTGTGGCATTTTCCACATTGATCCCCAACTTCGGTCAAGAATTTGTCCTGCGCGCTTACCTTGATTTCATGGGAGGAGTGGCAATCCTTGCAGGTCGGTAACTGTTTTTCGGACTTGCTGACCATCGGGCTGTGGATGCTCTTGGCGAATTTGGTGTAAATCCCCTGGTGGCAGGTGCCGCAGGTGGCCGGAACATTCTTGATATAGATCGAAGAACGCGGATCTTTGTGGTCCAGGATGAGATGGCTGTTGTGGCAATCGGTGCAGATCGCGGTGGGGAGCAGACCCTTCTGCTGCAAGCCTACCCCGTGGACGCTGGTTGCATAATCGACGACGACATTTCCATGTTCGACCTGCGACACCCGGGCAGCCTGCCCCTTTATGCCGTGACATTTACCGCAAAGGCGGGGGATGTTCGCCCGATAGATGGGAGAATCCATCTTCCGCTTGGACGCGACATTATGTTTGCCGTGACAATCAGTACAGTAAGGGGCATCCGTTTTCTTCTGTAAAAAGGCCTGCCCGTGCGCGCTGTCGGTGAAGTCCTTCGCCATCTGGGCGTGGCAACCGGAGCAGTCAATCTTGCGAGAGGTCTGGCAGGGACGGGGGAGGCGGGGGTTGATATCCACGTGGCATTTGACACAGGGGATATTTTTGTGGGCGGAATTCTGCAATTCAGCA